>CALUFN010000007.1 GCA_944319945.1 uncultured Prevotella sp. | reverse complement strand
CTTGACTTTCACTTCAAGCAGGGTGCGTCCTTCGTGCTCAATCGGTATAAGCTGCACCTCCGGTACAGGGTCAAGCCTTGCTTTTATCATTTCGCTGATAAAGTCGGCATCTGCCTGCACGTTCTCCAACCCTACAATTTCACCTTCATCGTTTACGCCATAGAACAAGCTGCCACCATCCGTATTGGCGAAAGCCGACACGGACTTGAGCCAAGATTTCACTTTCTTGCGTTCCAGCATCTCCTTGAAATCGTAAGACGTACATTCTGCTATGAGTCTGTTATCGTGTATCTGCATGATTTTCTTGCTGTTGTTTGGGCACAATACCTCAATATTACATACAAAGATACGAATAAAAGTGGATATTCTGTTAAATTTATGCCTCACTTTTGATTATTATGCGTTTGTATTCTATTAAAAGTGATAAAATTCATATTTTTGTAATTAAGAATTTCTCTTGTTGATAAATGATAATTTTGTGTTTGAAGGTATGGCAGGATATGTGTTAGATTGCAATGTAGAATGATAGATTGAAATCATGTATGGTATCAATTTGTTATATGGAATATTAAATATGAATAGAATAGAAATTAAACGTGTTATAGAGTTTTCAGACTTCTTCTTTAATGAAGAGCCTTTAGATATACCTAGTGTATTGAAAACATTTAGTAGAGATAGACTTGTGAGAATGGCAACTCTTCTCAGTTTGCAATATGGCAATATGTATTTCCCTAATAATAAATATACCTTATTTTCTCATTATAGTCAAAAACATGAAGACTTTTTGAACAGACAATGTTTATCCTATTTTAAGCGCATTGGTTTACCTTCTGGTGGACAGGTGATTCTTTGTACCTTTAGGACAAGTTTGGAACTTTGGCGTACTATTTTTGCTATAAAAATTGAAGACTTTCAGGCAACAATAGCACCTGAGGACGAAGAGTTGACTTTATTCAAAATCATCTTGACTTTGAATGAGAAAATATTCAAGTTTACTCGTTCTACTGAAAAGGACAAAGAATTAAAAGATGCTGAAGAAAATATATTTTTGAATTCCTTTCTAACCAATGATTGTAATAATTATGAATTTCAAGCAGTTTTACAAGCGCAAATATACTATTTTAAAACGTTAATAGATTATATTCCCAGAAATAAAGTTTTATTGAGGGCTTCAGAAATACTTCTGTCCCAATGGGGAATATCGTCTTGGAAAGAGTATTTCTCTACAATCTTATTTTTAGCACACGAAACGGAAAATTATCGTGTAAATAATTTAAAAGGGTTGCCTGTAATAAATGTAGAACAAATAAGTAAAAGGGATCAAACAGGATATTTCTCTCCTACTTTAATCGAGAATTTATCTATTGATGAGAATGAATTTATTCCTTATAACGAAAACGGAAATGCATATCAAAGAGATAATAATATTGACTACCGTATATTCCGTTCTAAACCATTTGTAAAATTAGAAAATGGTTCAGGTTATGTGATTATGAATATACAATTGCTTTGTGAACGTCTTTTTAATAGTCTGTTTTTTGATTTTTCACCTTTAATAAATGGTAAAAATAAGAATGTTGGCTTTTTTGATTTTAATAAGGATTTTATAGAAAAAATACTTTTTAGGAATACAATGTTCCGATGTGTTCCCGAAAAAATGTATACATTCCCAATTCGAAATTTTTGTGACAGAAAGGAGGATAAAAATGAACCAGACTTTTATGCGCGTAAAAATGGAAATTTGCTGATTATGGAATGTAAGTCTATAAAAATGAATGGGGCTATACGTGATAAAGGTGATTACAATGAAATGATGGAACATCTTTTAAATAAACTAGTACTTAAAACTTATAATATAGATCCAAATCGACAAAAATTTAAGAAGCGACAAGAGCCTATAGGTATTGGACAACTCGCAAGGCATATAGATTCAATAGAGGCTGATACTTTTCAATGGGATACAGGAATACCCAATGATGTTGCTTATTATCCTATATTGGTATTAGAAGATATACGTTTCTTTCAACCAGGTTTTTTGTCTATTCTGAATAAAAGCTTTATTGAGGTTGCAAAAGTATTCCCTGACTTGGAGTTGAACGATATTGCATGTAGACCTGTTATGGCCATTTCAATTAATACCTTGTTCTTGTATGATAATCTTATAAGGAAGAGGGGGTTGGATCATTTAATAGATACATTTCTAGAAAAAGAGGTTAAAATTAATATATGTGGGAATTACGAGTTGCCACCTTGGGCGAATTTTGATGCTTATTTAAGAAGAAATTCTTTCAATAAATCTGTAACGATAGGGAAACGTATTACTGATTGGTTAAAAGATAGATAGTGATAAAATACAATTCGTTGTGATTTTTATCTGATTTTTGTATCTTTGCATAAGTCAAGAGCTGTGGTTGCTTATGGATGCTTATTTTCGGGTTTGCATGATATTTGCAACACGTTCACGCAAGTCGCTGAGGAATATAACGTATTGATTTTGAGGAGGTCAAGTGATTCCGATAAGTAAAGACATACAAAATCGCAAGCAAAAGCGTGCAGCTCTGGTGGGTTGCACGCTTTTTGCGTTTATGGGGTTCTTGGTTATATTGTTCTTATTTGGCAGTGCTTGCAAAAAGGTGGAAATAAATCTTGTTATCGTTGATGTAATCTCAATGCAATGCATTATCTTTGCATTGAGATCGCTGCGTCGGCAATATGTTGACAATATTGTATTGCGTGAGGGCGGCATATTCGTAATTTGATTTATTTTAACAAAACCTGAATATTATGGAAAAAAACAGAATAACGGAGCTTTTCGGGATAGAGTATCCTATCGTGCAAGGCGGTATGGTGTGGTGCAGCGGCTGGAGACTGGCTTCCGCCGTGAGTAATGCTGGCGGACTGGGGTTGCTTGGGGCAGGCTCTATGCATCCTGAGACGCTTGAGGAGCATATCTCAAGAATGCGTGAGGCTACAGATAAGCCGTGGGGCGTCAACGTGCCGCTGATGTATCCTGAGATAGACAGGCTGATGAAGCTGATCGTTGACAATGGCGTGAAGATAGTGTTTACGTCTGCCGGCAGCCCGAAGAAATTTACCCCGATGCTGCATGAGGCCGGGGTGAAGGTGGCTCACGTGGTGTCGAGCAGCAAGTTTGCTCGTAAATGCGAGGAGGCAGGTGTGGATGCCATTGTTGCCGAAGGCTTCGAGGCCGGAGGACACAACGGTCGGGAGGAGACTACCACGATGACGCTCATACCGCAAGTACGCCGCGCTACAGGGTTGCCGTTGATTGCAGCCGGAGGGATAGCCTCGGGCGAGGCTATTTTGGCGTCGATGGCGCTTGGGGCAGAGGGTGTTCAGATTGGCACTTTGTTTGCGCTGACCGAAGAGAGTTCGGCTGCAGATGCTTTCAAGCAGCGGTGCGTCTCGCTCTCTGAAGGCGACACTATGCTGTGTCTGAAGAAGATAGCTCCTACGCGATTGGTTAAGAACGGATTGTACGATGCAGTCAAGGAGGCTGAAGACAACGGTGCTTCGGTCGAAGAATTGCGTGGAATATTGGGCCGGGCTGCGTCGAAACGTGGAATATTCGAGGGTGATATTGACGGCGGCGAGCTTGAGATCGGCCAAGTGGCTTCGGCCATAAAGAGTGTTAGGCCCGTAGCCGAGGTGATGAAAGAGCTCGTAGACGGATTTGAACGGGCGAAAGGTAATATAATTAAGAGTTAAGAATTAGGAAAATAGTCTTGTTGCTTTACGCCAATTCTTATAGCAGCAAGACTATTTTCCTAATTCTTAACTTTTAACTCTTAATTCTTAATTCTTAATTCTTAATTCTATTTGAATCCCTTATTGAGCCATTTGCCCCTGAACAAGCGGATAAGGAATATTGTGCCGCGGAAGGTAAGTTCTATGGCCATTGCCGTCCATACTCCGCGCAGGCCGTAGATTGGTGCGAGGTAGGCGGCGAGCGTTAGCCTGACGAGCCACATTGAGGCAAGGTTCATGCAGGCTGGCATGAGCGTGTCGCCGGCTCCGAGGCATACGCTGTAAGTAACTATTGCAGCGGCGAACATCGGTTCAGCGAATGCTTCTATGCGCAATGATTGCGCACCCAGCAGACGTACCTGCTCGTCAGGTGTCATTATTCCTATCATTTGCGGAGCAAGCAGATACATTACGGCACCCATGAACGCCATTACGCCGATGCCCATAAACACCGTGCGGTAGGCGAAGCTGCGCGCCAGTTGGCGGCGTCCGGCACCGATGCTTTGGCCTACGAGCGTGGTGGCTGCGTCTCCTATGCCGTATCCTGGCATGTAGCAGAGGCTTTCGGCGGTTATGGCGAGCGTGTTGGCGGCGATGGCGATGTTGCCAAGCGGAGCCACTATCATTGTACTTACTATTTGTGCCCCGCTCATCATCATGTATTGGGCACCCATCGGTAGGCTTACTTTAGCTGCGTTGCGCAGGTAGTTCCACAGCGGAGCGAACGTCCATTTCTCGTTTTTCAATGACAGTTCTGGCGACTTAACCGTGGCGAACCAGATCAGCATTATGCCCGTAACGATGTAAGCCAGGGCCGTACCGAGGGCGGCTCCGGGCACTCCCATGCCGGCTCCGGGTACGGTTATTTCATTGCCGAACAGCGTTATTGGCCGTGTCTCATAAATCAGGAAGAAGTTAAACACAACGTCGAGCAGGCACATCAGAATGCTCGTCATGCTCGGTATGCGCATGTTACCCGAGCATTTCAGCATGCTTGACGAGAGGATGCCTATTTGGTAAACGGGCAGTGCGAGGCAGTATATCGTGAAATATGCTGACGCGTCGGCCTGTATGTCGGCACCTCCTCCCAGCCAGCTGGGCAGGGGCCCGGCTATGGATACGCATATCAGGGTGAGCAAGATTGTGAACAGGGCCGTGGCCATTATCCCTTGTCGGAACACTTGACGGGCTTTGTCGAAGTCGTTGGCACCGATGAAGTGGGCCGCCTGCACTGAGAATCCTAATGCTGCGGCCGAGGTAAGTCCACCGAAAAGCCATGTAGTAGACTCAACGATGCCTATCGACGCAGAGGCTCTTGCGCCGAGCGAGCCTACCATCGACGCGTCGATGTAAAACATCATTATCGTCGTGAGCTGGGCGAGGATCGACGGGATGCTGAGCTGTACTATCAGGCTCAGCTTCTGGCCGCCGCTCATTGCCTGTCCGTTGCGTATCATTTCCAGCAACGCATTGTTCTTATTATTTGAAAACATCGTGCGAAATTAGTATTTTTGCGCCAATTATACAAGTATGGCACTACAAAAAATCAACGGAAGCCTGATTGCGGGCTCCCGTCGTTTTATTGTAATTGATTATGAAACTTTGACTTAATAATAAACGGAGGTCTGTTTGTCTACTATGCTTTCCTCACCCCCGAAACCTGTTGCTGTTGGTACAGCAAACAGGATTTGTACATCTTGTTGTTACCTAAAATACTAATCTTCTTACCTTAATACCTATGAAAACTTTTACTTGTGCCTCACGGCATGTCGTGTTATCCTTCTTCAAACAATCTCTATTTACCTTAATCTTGAACTTTACCTTATAACTTAATACCTATTAAACTAACACCTATTGTTTTGTTTTGACGTTGCAAAGATACGACTGTTTGCGTACACAGACAAGCAAAAAGAGCTGTTTTTGCATTAAAACTGCTGATTTTTGACATAAATCAAAAATCCTGTATATATGCTAACGGCAGACGGGCGGACAAGAAACCTTCATGTGCTTGTATGCAAGAAAAGTCCTTGTCCGCCCGTCTGCCGTTAGTTTACATGCAGGCTGACCTGCGTAGTCATTCGGTTATCCACTGCCTTGCGGGGGCGTTCCACGGCGAAGGCGATGTGCCTGCGCGGTAATATTCTATTAGCTCGATGTCGAAGATAAGCGTACTGTAGCCAGGTATGGCACCGCTGCCCGACACTCCGTAGCCCAGCTGGTAAGGAATATATACGCGCCAACGGTCGCCGATGTGCATGTGCTGCAGGGCTGTAGAGAAGCCGTCGATGTTTGATCCTACATACATCGTGCGTGGTTTCGCCGTGGCTGGGTTATATTCCCCTTCATAACTCTCATCGAAAACGTAGCCGTCAATGTAAGATGTCGAGGGAATGAGGCGGCCGCGGTAGTTTACCCTCACTGAGTCGGTGAATATCGGGCAACCGCTGCCCGTGCCTTCCTTGAGCACCTCTACGGCTATGTAGTCGTAATAGTCGGCAGGTATGGAGTCTTCGAGCGAATACTTCCTTATTACCTTCCAATTGCCGTCGGCATTGGTGAGCGCCTGTTCGTAGATGCCTGAGAAGTAAGCCTCGTTGCGCTCCTGCCAGTTGGGAAATTCCTCCACGGTGTCGTCGCTTTCGCTGCACGAGGCGAGTCCGAGCGGCAACAGTAGCACCGTAAGGAATAACATCAAACTGTGTTTCTTCATTTACTGCAATTTTTTGAGCAAACTTGTTATGCTTACCTTGTCTTCGATTATGCCGCGCAGGTCGGCTATGTTGACTCTCTCCTGCTCCATAGTGTCGCGGAAGCGCAGCGTCACGGTGTTGTTCTCGAGCGTGTCGTGGTCTACGGTTACGCAGTAAGGTGTACCTATGGCGTCTTGGCGGCGGTAACGCTTGCCGATAGAGTCTTTCTCATCGTACTGACAGTTGAAGTGGAACTTCAGGTCGTTGATTATCTCGCGGGCCTTTTCGGGCAGTCCGTCTTTCTTCAGCAGAGGCATAACGCATAGTTTCACGGGGGCGAGGGCTGCCGGGAGCTTCAGCACTACGCGGGTCTCGCCGCCTTCCAGCTGCTCTTCGCAGTAAGAGTGACACATTACGGAGAGGAACATGCGGTCTACGCCGATCGATGTCTCTATGTCGTAGGGAGTGTAGCTCTCGTTGGTCTGCGGGTCGAAGTATTTTATCGACTTGCCGGAGAACTTCTCGTGCTGCGACAGGTCGAAGTCTGTGCGGCTGTGGATGCCTTCCACCTCCTTGAAGCCGAACGGCATCTTAAACTCGATGTCGGTGGCGGCGTTGGCATAGTGGGCCAGCTTCTCGTGGTCGTGGAATCGGTAGTTGTCCGCTCCGAAGCCGAGGGCTTGGTGCCATTTCATGCGCAGCTCCTTCCACTTGTTAAACCATTCCATCTCCGTGCCCGGCTTTACGAAGAACTGCATTTCCATCTGCTCGAACTCACGCATGCGGAAGATGAACTGGCGCGCTACTATCTCGTTACGGAATGCCTTACCTATTTGGGCGATGCCGAAAGGTATTTTCATTCGGCCCGTTTTCTGTACGTTCAGGTAGTTGACGAATATTCCCTGGGCCGTCTCGGGGCGCAGGTAAATCTTACTCGTAGCGTCGGCTGTCGAGCCCATCTCTGTCGAGAACATCAGGTTGAACTGGCGCACGTCGGTCCAGTTCTTCGTTCCGCTTATCGGGTCGACGATGCCTTCATCTATTATTATCTGCTTCAGTTCCTCCAAGTTGGGGCCTTGCATGGCGTTGGTGTAGCGCTCGTGCAGCGCGTCGCGTTTCTTCTGGTGGTCGATTACGCGGGGATTGGTCTCACGGAACTTGGCCTCATCGAAGGCGTCGCCGAACTTCTTGCGGGCCTTCTCTACTTCTTTCGTGATTTTCTCCTCGTATTTCGCTATTTGGTCTTCAATGAGTACGTCTGCGCGGTAACGCTTCTTTGAGTCGCGGTTGTCTATCAGCGGGTCGTTGAAAGCGTCGACGTGGCCGCTTGCCTTCCATATCGTTGGGTGCATGAAGATGGCCGAGTCAATGCCAACTATGTTCTCGTGCAGCAGCACCATGCTCTTCCACCAGTATTCCTTGATGTTGTTCTTCAGTTCTACGCCGTTCTGTCCGTAGTCGTAAACGGCGGCGAGGCCGTCGTAAATGTCGCTGCTCGGGAATACGAAGCCGTACTCTTTGCAGTGGGACACTATTTTCTTGAAAACGTCTTCTTGTGCCATTATAATATTGTGTATTAACGTAAATGATAATTAAAAGCCGGCCTTTTATGGTTCGTATTAAACGTGTTTCGGTGGGCTTTTGGGTGCAAAGATAGTGTAATTTGGGCGAAGCGCAAAATGAAACTAACTTTTGTTTTATTTTTTCAGATGTCATAAAAAAGCGTGGCTTGCGCTTAAAACAACGATAAAGCGCAAGCACATGCCGCTTATAAACTTAATATTTCGTCGACCGTGAGCCCTGTGGCTTGCGATATGATGTCTACCGAAACCCCGAGGTTCTTGAAGTTGCGCGCATTTCTAAGCCGCTCGTTGCGTTCACCTTCGGCTAATCCTTCGGCCCGCCCTTCAGCCCGTCCTTCGTTTTTTGCAAAGGCTTCAGTTACGAGATTGTCACGAAACACCTTGATGCTCTCGTCATATTTCATGCGGTCTTCTTTTGAAAGGGCCGCGATGTCAACAATATCCTCTAATTTCATAAATACTGATTTTCGCGCCTTAAAAGGCAGTCTTTCCAATACTTCCATGTTTTTCAGTACATACATCCAACGCTCAAAGTCGTTTTCACACTCGTCTTCACCTTTCTTGAACGAAGGTAATTGGAGAAAAATGTAGCGCACTTTGTCGCTGAACTGCTCGTGAGTGTCCCTGTCTGCCAATATTATGTCAGTGCGGAGCTTGTCTATTCCGTCAAGGCGGAAGTTCATAAAGAATATGCCGTAGACGGCCTTAAGGTCGAACATCCACGACGACCCCTGCTCGCCCTGCCTACGATAGCCTGTGACAGGTAAAACAATGCCCTTTCGCGGAAATTTTGCTGGCGACGGTTCTGCATCTCGACGATAAACTGTTCGCCGTCTTTATTAGTGCAGTAGATGTCGTAAATGCAGCTTCTGTCTTCAATCGTGTTGCCGAGGATTTCCTTGTCGAGGAAGCGAATGTCCTTGATTTCCTTTTCCCCTGCTAATAGGCTGTTCAAGAAGTCGATCAAGAGATCCTTGTTGATTTCCTGACCGAAAATCATTTTGAAGCCAACGTCCGTAAAAGGGTTGATGAATCTTGCCATGATGATTACTATTTGTCTTGTCGGGGAGATGGTGTAAGCCGGCTGAAAGAATGTCTGCTCTCATCTTCCCGGGTGCAGCTTATTCGGCGGCAAAGATAAGCAATGTTTGCCGTAAATGCAAATAAATGCTTCTTAAAATAAGCGCGGCATGATTCGTTTCGGCAATATGTGCGCGGCAACCGGTTCCGTCCGTCGTGTGATGGGTGGATGGGTTGCCGCCGTGGCTTATTTCACTATCTTGCGCGCCGTCTGCCCGTCGCTTATGATAAATGTGCCGCTGCCGGGGATGTCGGAGGTTGAGAAACCGTCGGCTTCCGCTTCCATGACGAGTCTGCCCGACATGTCGTACACCCTGATGCGGCCGTCAGCATAGCCTGCGGCCTTTACGCCGGAGACGCTCGTGCTTATGCCTTCATATTCGGTGAATGTGTCGCCTTGTTTGGTTACGACGAACTCGTTGATCGAGTTTCTGTCGTGAACGACGCGTACCCATCTCTCCGTTAAGTGGTCATAGTAGGCGTCGTAGACGCGGTATCGGCCGTCTGGCATGTATGCAGGGATTTCAAACGACGACGTGCGCAGCTGGAATCCTTGTAGGGGATTGATGCCGTCTACTGGTACCGACAGCAGTTCGGAGAACCAAAATCCGTCTATGCCTTCGCATATCAGGCTCAGGCGTCCGTAGGCGGGGCGGCAGGATATGTTGTTCACCTGGCCTATTCCGCCGTACCAGTTCATGTAAATGCCGTTTTGGTAAAATGTTATGTCGCGGTTGCTGTACATGAACCGGGCCGGAACCTCCTTTTGCTTCGGTGCCACGTACATCAGCATGTATTGGTCAACGTCGTATCCTTCTTCGTCCTCGAACGGTTTCAGGTTGTCTATTCTGTACATGCCGTCGGCCGTTCCGCCCCAGCCCCAGTTTACGTGTACCAGTCCGTCGGCGTCGTATCCGTCTATTACGAAGACGTGTCTGTCGGCGGTAAACATGTCGCCTCCGTTGAGCTTCCTGGCGTCATAGATTACGGGTCGGCCGGCGTCAATTTCGCTCATAAGCAATTCCATCCATTCGTCTTCGTGTTCGCTGCGCTCGATGTAAACCATGTCAGGGTTGTAGCCCATGTATGTCAGCATGGCGTATCCTGCGTCTAAGGTGTATGCCGAGGTTTCATCGAGGTCGTAGTCTGCTTCCATGCCTACGCCGCAGTGGTACACGAGTTCGGCCACGGCCCTTGCCTCCGTCTCGGAATATGTGCCAGGCTCGTAGCGGTCGAGCATGTTATACCAGTCGTACATGGTGTTGCCGAAGTCTGCGCTCAGCCGGTATTCCTTTCCGCTCGTGAGCGTTAGCCACAGGTACTCATGCGAGCCTGTGCCCATTCCGGGGTGTTTGTGGTAATACATCACTTGCGCCACGGCTACTGGCAGGCATCCTGCGGCGCAATGCTCGCCCGGTGGAAGGGTGGGGCAGAGGTTGTTGAACGGCTCTCCCTGTCCCCATTCGCATGTCAGCAGTGGCCCTGCCGAGCGCGCCAAGCCTTTGCTTGCCGCTATTTCTGCCGTCTTGTCGCTTGTCGCTTCGCCGCGTTGCAGGGCAATGTCGGTTGCCTTCATCCACCACTTCAGTCCGCACGGCATCGAGTCGGCATACCGGCTTTGCGAGTAGCCGAGCACGGCCTCGTGTGCGTCGTCGTTGGCTATTACGGCGAAGCCGCCTGCCGTGCGGCGCCCCATTACGGTGAAGGTGCTTGTTGAGTAGAGCGGTTCGAGCTGCTCTGTCGCGTCGGCCCGCGTAGTTTGCGCCACTCGGTCGAGCACCGTCGCAGCGGCGTCGCGCTTCTGTTGCAGTGTGCGTTCTTTCGTGAATGCCGTCGTACATGCTATCGACAGGCTCAGTAGGGCAATCAGTCTTTTCATGATCGTCAGGTGTTAGTGGGTTTGTGAAAAAATGTAATGGTTGCGGCGTGGCCGCAGGATTGTCTCATGCGTGGCTTGTCTGTCGACAAATATAAGCAATATTTGCCGTAAATGCAAATAAAAGTCTCATAAAATATGCATGATGTATTTCAGTTGGCCTGAGCCGGATGCTTGATCCCCGTTTTTCCGAAAGGTAGCCGTTCGCTTTGTGAAAGGCTACCTTTAAGCCCGTAAAAGGATGCTTTTTGCGATGCAAAAGGTTATCTTTTACGAGCTTGGCTGTAATCTACTGATTCATAGGCTGTTACGGCATATTGCACGAGCATGTGCCGCAGCGTGGTCGTGGGGTGCGGGTTGGCCCGTCGTCGTGCGGCCGGGAATATGGCGCAAAGGGTCAGACTAATTTCTCAAACGCCATGCGTTCGCCCCTCGGTCCGTAGCTTACCATGCCGCAGCTGGCGTAGCCGAGCGAGCTTACAAGGCCGAGCATCTCGGCGTTGTCATGGTTGGTGTCTATCCTTATGCTGCCTATGCCGCTCCTGCGGCACAGCTCCTCGGCATACATCAGCATCATGCGGGCCAGTCCTCGGCCTCGGCTGGCTGCGCTTACGGCTAGGCGGTGTATCACCATGTAGCCGCCGTGGTTAAGCCAGCAGGCGTTAGGGCAGTCGTATGCAGGCTCGGGCCGGGCCGTGATGCAGGCGTATGCGTGCGGCGTGCCGTCGTCGTCGCATATCACGTAAGCGTCGCCCGAGGCGATGTCGGCCTCTATCTGTGTGTATGACGGATATTCTTCGGTCCATTGGTTTCTGCCGCTTTCGCTCATCATCCGTTTGGCGTCTAATATTATCCGCCATGCTCCGGGCAGGTCTGTCGGTATGGATTTGCGTAATGTCATGTGCTCATTTTTTGCTTGGCGTTGGGGTTATAGCGGCATGGCTTTGTACACGCTGCTCGCTTCCACGGGCACTATCTTCCCCTCGAGCGTTATCTTGCCCGAATAGAAGTTTTGCTGCACGGTCACCGAGGCCTTGTCGCTGTCTTTCCAGAGCGTGATGAACAGCCATGCGGATATGGCCCTGCCGTTAACGCTCATCTCTATGTAGACGTTGCCTTTCTTGTCTTTCGTTTTCTTGTATTTTGATATGTCGCCTTCCACGGTGATGCCGCCGAGACCGTTGAAGCCCGGCCACGGCACGTTGAAGGCTACTTGCACGGTGGCCTCGCCGCCGCACGCGGCTATGAAGTTGGTTGTCGACGTTACGTGCGCCGTATATCCGCGTTTGAACGTCACCCTGTCGGCTTCGAGCACGAAGGCCGTGTCGTCTATGGCTTTTTCGGCCGTAGCGTGCATCAGGCTGTCCATGCGCGCCTCCATGTCCTTGCGCTCCTTTTTGGTAAGTTTGCGCTCGCCATCGTTTTGGGCGTAGGTGCTTACGGTGCCGATTATTATCGCCGCTATCAGTAGAATTAAGTTTTTCATGTGTTCTCCTTTCTTTATAGACTTTTATTATAAAACCTATCTTGCGGCCGTAATCATGCCCCGCTGTAGTTTAAAGAAAGTTATAAAAGGAAATTTTCATAGCAGACAAGCGGTCAGTGACGAGCAGGCAAGGAGAATTGTCTTGCCTGCTGAAAACTTGTCTGCTGACTGCTCGTCTGCTCTCCGATTAGAAGCTGACGCTGCGCGAACCGTCGGCGTTTTCTTGGATGGTTACCTTTACGGCGTCTTCCGGCAGGAGGTCTTCTATCAGTTCGGGCCATTCTATGAAGCAGAGCGCGCCGCCGTAGAAGTATTCCTCATAACCCATGTCGTAGACTTCCTCTATCTTCTTGATGCGGTAGAAGTCGAAGTGGTAAATCGTGTCGCCTGAAGTCTCCGATGTGTATTCGTTGACGATTGCGAACGTGGGCGACGTTATCACGTCTTCAACGCCGAGCTGTTCGCATACGGCCTTGATAAACGTGGTCTTGCCGGCGCCCATCTTGCCGTAAAAGGCGAACACGCGGGCACTTCCGATGTTGTCGGCGAATTGGCGCGCGGCCTCGCCGATGGTCTCAAGATTGTTGATTGTGATGTTCATTGTCTGCTTATTTAATGCCTGTCCATGCCCTCACGAGAGGTGAAGGCTTGGTGTGCTTTGTTCTTAATTGATGCTATCAATGATTTACCAAAACCCATTTAGCCCTGCACTTGGCCGTCTTATTAGCACTACCGATTAAGCTCCGTCCCTTTGGGAGGGCTCGGGTGGGTGTTTAGTTGACTATTTCTTACCTTTTCCTCACCCTCATGGTGACGAGCGGTACTATCATCTCCTCCATCGAGATGCCGCCGTGTTGGAATGTGTCCTTATAATAGGATACGTAGTAATTATAGTTGTTGGGGTAGGCGAAGAACGAGTCGCTTGTGGCGAACACATATGAAGTGCTCAGGTTGGGAGCCGGCAGCATGGCCCTGCGCGGCTCCTTTATCACGAACACTTCGCGCGGGTCGTAGTTCAGGTTCTTGCCGAGCTTGTAGCGCAGGTTGGTGTTCGTGTTGCGGTCTCCTATTATTTTTACCGGCTTCGAGGCCCTTATACTGCCGTGGTCGGTGGTTATCATTACGGTGAAGTCGCTTTGCGCGAGCATCTTGAAGAGGTCTGCCAGCACCGAGTGGCGAAACCAGCTGAGCGTTATGCTGCGGTAGGCCGACTCGCTGTTGGCCAGCTCGCGCACCATTCTCGACTCCGTGCGGGCGTGGCTTAGCATGTCGATGAAGTTGATTACAAGCACGTTGAGCGTGTTGCCTTTCAACGAGTTGAACTTCTGCAGGAACTTGTCGGCCCCCGTCGAGTCGTTTATTTTATGGTAAGAGTACGTGTCGTGGCGGCGGAAACGCTCGAGCTGGGTTTTTATGAGCGGTCCCTCGTTGAGGTTCTTGCCTTCCTCCTCGTCCTCGTCCACCCACAGGTCGGGGAACATCTCGGCTATCTTCACCGGCATCAGGCCGCTGAATATGGCGTTGCGGGCGTATTGCGTGGCCGTGGGCAGTATGCTTACGTATGTTTCTTCGTCGATGTCGAACATGTCGCCGATCTCCTGTGAGAGCATCCTCCACTGGTCTAGACGGAAGTTGTCGATGACTATCAGGAACACCTTCTCGCCCGAGTCGAGCAGCGGGAATATCTTACGCTTGAATATGTCGATGCTCATCATCGGGCGTTCGGCCGCCTTTTGCTGCGGCTTGCGCGGTTGGGGGTGGGCCAGGCGCAGCCGCGATGTCTGTTGAGGCCCGGCCTTCTGCGCTCCGGCTATTTCGTCCATCCAGTCTAAGTAGTGCGTCTTCACGTATTTGGCGAAGCCGTTGTCGGCCTCCTCCTTCTGCATTTTCAGCATCTCGGTCATGCTGCTGTCGGTGTTGCTCAGCTCCAGTTCCCAGTGCACGAGCCTGCGGTACACGCTCATCCAGTCGTCTATTGTCTTGCATCCGCTTATCTGCGAGGCTATGTCTTGGAAGCTCTGCTGGTATCCGCTTTGGGTTACCTCGGTGACTATTTCCTTCCTGTGTATGTTCTTTTTCAGCGAGAGGAGTATCTGGTTGGGGTTTACGGGCTTGATGAGATAGTCGGCTATCTTCGAGCCTATGGCCTGGTCCATGATGTTTTCCTCCTCGCTCTTGGTCACCATGACCACCGGAGTGGCCGGCGATATTTCCTTTATCTGCTGCAATGTCTCAAGTCCGCTGAGGCCGGGCATCATCTCGTCGAGCAGGATTAGGTCGAATGTCTTTTGCCTGCATTGGTCTATGGCGTCGGTGCCGTTGGTCACGGTCACCACGTCGTATCCCTTTTTCTCAAGGAAAAGTATGTGGGCGCGGAGCAGTTCCATCTCGTCGTCGGCCCATAGTAATAATCCGTTGCTCATTGTCTATTGATTTTATGGATATCCGGAAGCCGTTCGTCAGAATCCTTCCAGGTCGTAATATTCGTCCTCAAGGTCGTATCCGTCTTGCTTGGGAGCGTCCTCAAGGTTTGTGTTTCCGCCGTCGTCGTAGCCGCCGGCATCGTCGTTGGTACCGCTGTCGTTGTCGTCGTTAAATTCTATTATGAACTCGTCTTTCTGCGGTTTTGTGCCTTCGGCTGGACTTGCGTTGGTGTCATCGTCGGTTTCGGGCTTGGTTTCGGCCGTCGTGTCTTGGCTTTCGGCTGTACGGCTTTCGTCGTCTTGCGGTGTCTCGTTGGCCTCGGTACCGTCTTCGTCGAGAGGTATTACGGTCTCGCCCGCAGCCTCGGGCTGGGTGGCGGCTGGCTTTTTGGCTTGTTGCGCATCTTCGATGACAAACGTGCCGCCGTCTTCGGGCACGGTGTTGCCCGGCTCTTTTTCCTGCGTTTCGGGGGCTATGGTCACGGTGGTGCCCTCTTGTGGTTCAGCCGTGACGGTCTGCGGCGTGTCGGTTTCAGGCTCTTCGGTTATTACGGTGGTTTCTGTTCCGGTGGCGTCCTGCCGTTCGTCGGCATTCTGCTCGTCGGGGATTAAGAGAGTGCCGCTGTCGGCCGGTGTTGCCGGCTTGTCGTCTTCGATGAACAGTCCGCCTTCTATCACTCCGCCGTTGTACAGCTCGTCGTCGTCTTTGCCGCTTTCGGACTTCGGTTCGTATTCTATCGTAGCCGGTTCGGTCAGCAGGCGTACCGTGCTTATGCGCAGGGGCACGAAGTGTTCTTCGTAAAACTTGTCGTAATCGTTGTAGCTGTATTGCCTGCCGAGCAACTCGAGGTTGGCGTCGCTGATTATTATCGAGCGGGCTTTGCGTGCCAGTTTGTTGATGTTGCGGTTGTCGTTGAGCTGACGGGCGTATTGCAGAGCCTCGTCATAGTTCCTGAATCCGCTGATTCTCATGCGATTTACGCCGTCAAGTTCTTCTATTGTGACTTCGAAGTTTCTTACGATGAAGTTTGTGAAGTTGAACCTCGCAAGCTCGAACAGCAGCTTGTTCTCGTCAAGGGAGTCGGGCGAATACACTAAAAGGAACGAGAAGTCGGCGTTGCGTTCGGCCACGAACGTGCGCGCGGCTATCGAGTCGCTGTCGTTGAGCACCACGGCTCTGCGCTCCCATATATCGCTGATGTCAAACTTTCCTCCGTACAGTTGCCGTCCTGCCTTCACTCCGTTGATTATCATGCCGGCCATTTCGCCGACATCGCTTTCCGGATATTTGCTGATCAGTTCCTGCATGTCGGCAAGGCATCCGTCGGCGTCTCCGCCGTTGAGCTTGCTCAGTCCGCCGATGAATATGAATTTATCGCGGTTGGCTCCGAGGGGGAACCGCGTGGCCGACAGCTCGGTGTTAGCCTTCACCTCGTCGAACCGGTCGGCCTTAAACGCCTCGTAGGTGGCGGCGTATATGGAGTCTTCGATGTGCACCCCGAAGCGTGCGTTCTCCTCATACATAGGATCGGAGAGCAGCACGGTCCACCTGCTTTTGGGGAAGTCGCGCTTAAGCATGTCGAGATAGCTCTCGGCGAGGGCCGCCTTTTGCTGCCTCGAGTAGAGCAGGAATAGGTGGTAATAAGCCTCGTCGAGGTTTTCGTAGTCCTTGTAAGAGTCGGTCAGGCGGCGCAGGTTTTGCTCGCTCAGCGCGAGATTGTCGAGCTTGTCCTTGAAGATCACGCCCGCATGGAAGAGTCCGTCTTCGATTATCTTGTTGCTTTCGGCCACTTGTTCGGCTGTAAAAGGTATCTGTTTCATGTAGTATTCGCGCATGTGGGGATTGTTATGCGCACTGTCGAGGGCGTTTTCTATGGAGTCTTCCACGGCTTCGGCCGCCGCTATCGAGTCACGTTGCTCGTCGGTCAGTTCCTCGGGCGATTGCGCGACCGCCACCACGGTCTTGTTGGCGCGCTGCCAGTCGTCGGCGTTCTCGCGCCGTCCCCACAGTTTTTGGAACGTAGCTTTACCCTGGCTTACGGCCGTAGGGTTGTAGAAATACCATGTGCCGTTCTTGTCTGTCATGTTGCCGGCAGTGTTGTTCTGCCCCGGGGTGGTGCCCGTGCCGCCGTTTTCGGCCAAGTATTGCTGGGCTTCGGCCTCGGCTTGGGCCTCGCGTTCCTCTTTCTCCTTCTGCTTCAGGGCCTCTATCACTCGGTCTATGGCGGCGTTGCGCTCGTCTTCGGGCATCTTGGCGAGCGCTTGGAGCGAGTCTTGCAGGTGTACGGCCTCGGTGTAGGGCACGAGTTCGTCGAGCACTTTCGAGCGTTCGGACATCTGCAGGTAGTCGTCTCTTTCCTTGTCCAAGAGGCCTATCGCCTCACCGTAGCAGCGGCGTGCGTCGGAGTATTGCCCGCGGTCCCAGTACAGGTCGCCCAGCTTAAGCAGCAGCACGCCTTTCTCTATGCCGCCCCGAGTCGACTTGATGTTGCCTTGCTCGTAGGCAGAGATGGCGTTGAGCGTGTCTTTTTGGTTGAGGTATATGTTGCCTATGGCGTAATAAACCTGGTCGAGATACTCCTTGTTGTTGTCCGAGCGGGCCATGCGGCGCAGGCGTTTTATCATCTTGCCCGACTGCCGTCCGGCCATTACCTCGGTCATGGCGATGCGTGCGTTGAACTCAAGCTCGTATGGAGGGTTGAGCCGTATCACGCGCTTGAACGCCTTGTATGCCTTGTCCTCGTGTCCGAGCGCGGCCTCGAGCTGGCCCATCAGGTACCATTCGCGGGCTTTCTGCTTGCGGCGCATCTCGTGCTTGATCACCTTGCGCAGGTAAGGTATGGCCTTTTCATACTCGCCCGTGTGGATGTAATAGTCGGCGTAGGTGTAGTCCCACTCCTTACGGGCGCGCCAGTGCAGCGAGTCGCTGCTCATCTTGGTTATCACGTCCTCGGCGTCGTAAATCCAGTCTTGCTCGATGTAACACTTTGCCAACCACGCTCTTGCACGCCCGTAGATGGCCGGCTGCGTGGCGTAAAGGCGGCTCATGTAGGCGAAGGTCGACGCAGCCTCGTCGAACGAGCCTTTCATGAACTGCGCGCGGCCCATCAGCAGCCACGCCTTCCACAGGAATGGGTTGTATTCCTTGCGGTTGAGCCACTCTATGTCCTTCTCGGTCTTGCGCCTGTTTTTCATCCATTGTGGGCGGCGCTTTATGCTGTGCAGGCGGATGGCCTTTTGGCATTTCTCTATGGCCCGGTCGAAGTTGGCCGCCCCTATGTCGCGGCTGTTCTTGTTGCCTACGGTGTACAGGGGCAACATCTCGGTGTAGTTGTCCTTGTGGCCGGTTTCTTTTTCGAGCGAGCCGTCGATGTATGCCAGCGAGCCGTTGTAGTAAGTGTTGTAGCGTGCGTTGAACGAGTGCCACCAGCGGCTTTGCGCCGTGTTCTTCTCGGTAGAGCAGCTTACGGCCGTTATGACTGCCATAACGGCCAGCAGTGGGATTATATGTCGTGTGAGTATTATTCGCATTTTGTTTCGACGGAGGCCATGACACCGCTTATTATATAACTTGCAAACGGCGTTTTTATTGCATAGCGCGGCAAAATACTCAGCCGCCGGCCAGCATTATGGCTTCGTCTTTCAGCTGGTCGGGCAGGTTGACGTCCCTGCGCTGCAGGCTTACGAGCCAGTCTTTCACCTCTTCGGGTTTCATCGTGTACATCACTTCGGCAAACTCGGCCGCCTCGTCGTCGTCGTACTTGTCCGACGGCCGCCGCTTGAAGCGGTCGAGCTCTTCGTCGTCGAAATATTCAATGTCGCGCGCCGCGTTCTCTATCACGCAGTCTTGCAGGCACTTGCCGCCGGCCTCCGAGCATGTGGCGCAGGCCTTGACGGCGGCGTCGGTGCCGTCGGCAGGCTTGGCTCCGGAGCGTGCGAACAGTCTTTTCAGCACTACGGCGAGCACTATCAGGGCGGCGAAATATGCGAGATAAATCATCGATTCCATGCTACATGGCCTCCTCTACGGTGAATCCCGCCTGCCTCAGGTCGTCCCAATAGCGGGGGTACGACTTCCTTACCACTCCCGGATTGTCTATCTTCAGTCCCGGGAATCGTATAGAAGCAGGGGCGAAGGCCAAGGCCATGCGGTGGTCTTCATACGTGTTTATCACGATGTCGTCGGCCGGGCGGCAGCGCTCGCCGTCCCAGCTCAGTTCGCCGATGCCCGTTTCGCGCACCACGTAGCCCAGTTTGCGCATCTCCGTCTTCAGGGCCTCCACGCGGTCGGTCTCCTTGATTTTCAGCGTAGACAAGCCCGTAAACCTGAAAGGAATGTCGGATAGTGCGCAGCACACCACGAACGTCTGCACCATGTCGGGCTGGTTTATGAAGTCGTAGTCAAGGCGCGGCGGCTTGGTCTCCACCAGCTTCAGCCTTACCGTAGTTGGCACGCCGCGTTCGCGCGTCTTGAACGTAGTCCTCACGCCGAGCATGCTGAACAGGTATTTTACGGCCGAGTCGCCCTGCCGCGAGCCGTCGGTAAGGCCCGTGAGCGATATCTCGACCTCGTCGTCTCGGCCCAGCACGAGAGCCTCATACCAGTAAGACGCGGCGCTCCAGTCGTTTTCGATGAAGAAGCTACGCGGCTCATAGGGCTTCGGGCTTACCCTTATGGTGTCGGCTCCCGTCCATTCCGCCTTAGCGCCGAAGTCTCTCATCATGCACAGCGTGAGGTCGATGTACGGGCGCGAGATGATCTCGCCCGTCAGCCTAAGCTCCAGTCCCTCGGCCAGCGCGGGGCCAATCATGAGCAGTGCCGATATGTATTGCGAACTGATGTCGCCCGGTATCTCGAGCCGTCCGCCGTCGAGTCGCCGTCCTTTGATGCGCAGCGGCGGGTATCCTTCGGCCCCCTCGTAGGCAATGTCGGCTCCGATGTACCTAAGAGCGTCTACCAGGGCCTTTATCGGCCGCAGCTTCATGCGGTCGGTACCAGTCAGCACGTGCTCGCCCGGCGTGGCGGCCAGGTAGGCCGTCATGAAGCGCATAGCCGTACCTGCGGCCTTGATGTCTATCGTTGGGGGCATGTCGCGCAGTGCATTGAGTATCACTTCAGTGTCGTCGCAGTCAGACAGGTTGTCAGGCGTCACTCCTCCTCCGGCCAGCGCATTGATTATCAGTGCCCTGTTGCTGATGCTTTTAGATGCGGGCAGGTTTATCGTGGCGTTGATTCTTTTCGGTGCAGTGAGTATGTATTTCATAATCTGATTAATTCAAGTGGGATGATTTTATGCAAAGATAAGAAGAAATACCGAGAATACAAAAGATATTGTAATGTGAATCCTTGACGTGCATTGCACTTAACAAAAATTTGCCTTCAGCTCGCACTGATTTAACACGTGCGAATGTGATGTTTTAGAGTCGTCATTGCCGTAAAATGCCCTTTTTATGCCCGATAAAAGCACTTTTCTGTGTCGAATGCTTCCTTTTGCTGTATAAAAGACGGCAAATTGTAGGCCCTAAGGTGGCCTTTTGCGATGCGTAAGGCCGCCTTTTTTCATCAGTTTATGTGGCTAATTACAGCCGTTTGATGCTAAATTTAAAATCATGTTACTTGTAACATGTTGATATACAGGTGAATATGTGGTAGCGGAAAAACCTCCGTATTTCGGTTGTTAATGCGGTTTCGTGACGGCCGTGCGCCTTCTCAGGCGTTAAGTATCGCGGCCTTTTACATATTTTTAGCCAATTTAAGTTAAGTCCGCATCCTTGCCTGCGTTATGCATCCGTTACTGTTATGACGTGCCTAAAAACGGCCTGCAACCATCGTCTTACGGCCTACACAGCCCCGAATAAAGAAATATTAACGCTGAAAATTAAAAAATACGCCTAAAAGTTTGCTGGTTTCACAAGAAACAACTACTTTTGCACTCGCTTACGGAAACGGGATTTAGCGCAGTTGGTTAGCGCACGCGTCTGGGGGGCGTGAGGTCGCTGGTTCGAGTCCAGTAATCCCGACGATTCGCGTTAAGTAAACAAAAAGCCGACTTTCATCAGAAAGTCGGCTTTTTGTTTGTGTGTTGTTCCGTTTGGCTTACTTCGTTTTGTTTATCCAGTCGGCAATGTCTTTCAGCACTTCGGGCGATATGGTTTCCTCTATCTGTGCGTATTCGGTGACTTGGCCGGTGGAACAGTGCTGGAAGAGATGATTCAGTCCGGGGTATTCCTTTACCGTGTTGAGGCTGCCTTCGGGCAGCAGGCTGCGGATGGCCGTCAGGTTGTCGGCCGATATCACTTGAGTGTCCTTGTCGCCGTTAACGACCAGCACGGGACATTTTACGGCCTTGATGTCGGCAGACGGGTCGTAGGCTATGAAGTATTTGAGCCACGGCGTGCATGAGGCCAGCACCTTTGCGAGGTTTTGCACGAGCGGTTCGGGCAGGCTCACGCCGGCTTGTCTTACTATCTCTTGAGCCTTTGCGTTCGGGTCTGTAGTGGCCTCGGCTGACGTGATGGCTGCGAATGCCGCTGCGAGAGCCTTGCAGTAGGCGTCCGTTATGTCGGAGGGCACGCCGCTCTGCGTCAGCAGCAGGCGGTTTTGCGCTGTCAGTATGTCGGCTCCGCTTACGCCCGGGCCGGCCATGCTCACAATGAAGTCGGCCTTGCCGCGCGCCCCGAGCATGAAGGCTATCGAGCCTCCCTCGCTGTGGCCGAGCACGCCTACGCGACTGAAGCGGCCCGTGCCGCGTGCAAAGTCTACGGCGGCAAGTGCGTCTTTCATGTTGTTTTCGGTGGTGGCGGCTGCCGGGTCGCCCGTTGATTTGCCCGTGCCTCGGTCGTCATAGCGCAGCGTGGCTATGCCGTTGTGCGCCAGGTAGTCGGCTATTACGAGGAATGGCTTGTGGTCGAACACCTCCTCGTCGCGGTTTTGCTGTCCGCTTCCGGTCACCATTATGACCACGGGCACTGAGCCGGTCTTCATCTTGTCGAAACCCGTGGGGTAGGTCAGCGTGCCTGCGAGCGTCACGTTGTCGGCGTCGTTGCTGAACGTTACTTCCTCCGTCTTGTAGGGATAAGGCTCTGCGGGCGTCTGCGGACGGTTGCGATTCACCGTTCCGGGTTTCAGCTCGAGTGGAAATGACATGCCGCTTTGCCTGAACGTGCCTTTTATCATGCCGTCTTTCAGTTCGCCTTCATATTCCGCCATGAGGGCCGTTATGCTTATCTTCACCTTAGTGCCGCCGTCTACGGTTATTTCGGCCGGTATCCCTTTTACGCCCTGGTCGGGACTGTCCATCGTGCAGGCAAGGCCGCCTCCGTCGGCTTCGGTGATGTTGAACACTAAGTTTAGTTGCGAGCCCATTACGTCGAGCTTGCCCGTCCAGCTGCCAACGGTGCTTTGGGCCATTGCGGTGATGCCGGTAAGCAGGGCCGCCAGGAGAGTGATTAGCTTGTTGTTTGTCATGACTGTTTGTTGTTTTATGATGCTGTTATTGCGCAAATTTACGAAAAAAGCCGGTTGGTTGTTGTGTTCCTGCATAAAAAAACAACGGCTTGCAGGCCGTCGTAGCCTGTAAGCCGTTGTTGCGCCGTTGCCGGTCGTCGGGTTATCTTGACAGCTGTATCAGCAGTTGCGCCCTTAGTTGCTGCATGCTGTCGCCGTCGTTCACGTCGAATATTTCTATTTCCTTCTTGTCGTCCACGTATATTGCCGCCATGTACAGGCTGGCTTGTACTATCTGTTTGTTGTTTACGTATCCGAATATTCCTGTAGAGCTGGGGCTCCAGAACACTACGGTCACCTTGTGCTTTTCGCCTCCGTAAGTCAGGTCTTCATACGTTACGCTTTGCGGATACACCATGAAGAAGGCGTATTGGTTGATGTCGAAGAACACGAAGCCGCCTCTTATCGTCTTTGCCGGAGCGTTCTCAATGGCTTCTTTCAACTCCTTGTGGTCGTCGGGAATCTCTTTTGCGAGCACCCTTCCCGGCACTCCGGTTATGGCGAAGGTGGAGTCCTTGCCGAACGAGCCGCTAATTCCGGTTATCGAGTCGGTCTTTTCCTTCGTGGTTTGGCCAGTGATGGTGTCGTTGTAGAAGTAGATCTTGTTGGCATATCTCCAGTCGCTTGTGTTTCCGTAGTATATGCCTGAGATGTTGGTCAGGTAGGTTTTGTAGACTTCGGGGTCGACGCCTCCGTTGTCATCGTCGTTGAGGCAAGACGTTACCGACACCGTGCCGATGCAGCACAGGAGGATTGCAAATAACTTGTTTAGCTTTTTCATTGTTTTTATATGTTTTTTATTGTTTCATCATTAATAAAACATCCGAATGGCGGAAATCTTGCGTCAGATGGTGAACTTTTTCTTATTTTACGGCTCATTGCGGCGTTTCGTCGTCGTTTTAGCCTCTTGCGTCGGCATGTATCCGCCTCGGCCTCAGCTTCGGGCGGTGTCGGCCGGTGTCATATCCGTTTGCCTTCGCTGTGCAGCAGGTTCATAAACTCCTCGCGCGTCTTGGCCTGGTTGAACGCTCCAGAGAAGTCGCTGGTCGTAGTTATGGCGTTTTGCTTCTCCACGCCCCTCATCTGCATGCACATGTGCTTGGCCTCGACGACCACCATTACGCCGAGAGGCTTCAGTGTTTCCTGTATGCAGTCCTTGATTTGCAGCGTCATTCTTTCCTGCACTTGCAGACGGTGGCTGTAGATGTCTACCACCCTTGCTATCTTGCTCAGGCCCGTGATGTAGCCGTTGGGGATGTAGGCTACGTGCACCTTGCCGTAAAACGGTATCATGTGATGTTCGCAAAGCGAGAAGAAGTCGATGTCTTTCACTATCACCATTTGGCTATATTTCTCCTCGAACAGTGCGTCGAGCAGCACCTTGTGGGCGTCTTGGCCGTAGCCCCTGGTCAGTATCTGCATGGCCTTTGCCACGCGCATGGGGGTCTTCAGCAGGCCTTCGCGGCCGGTGTCTTCGCCCAACAGTTCGATAATGCTTTTATAATGTGAGGCGAGGTCGTCGAGACCCTCGCGGAATTCTGTCTCGGGATTCATCTTGAGTTAATGTTTCTGACAATCCGTGCCTGCGCCGGATTATTATTTATGGTGTTAATATCTTACGGTGATTTTTCCTTTTACGATGCATGCCTGCCCGTATCCCATGTCCTTTATCTCCTTAAGCACCGCGTTGGCTTCTTGGTAAGTGCGGAAGTTTCCCACGCGGCATATCCAGCGGGGAGAGTAGAAGTGTACGTAAATAGGCAGGTCGGGGAATCTCATCTTTATGGCGTTGCCTATGTTCTCAGCTTTCTGCCTGTCGGCCCTTGAGTTGCCGCCGGAGTATGCCTGCACTCTGTAGCCGGTTATCTTCCTTCCGCCGCGCATCACCTTCTTCGACGTGTCTACGGCCGTAAACTCTGCTTCCTGTTCGGTCCTGGTGTCGGTGGTGCGGTTTACGGGTGCTGTTTCGGCGGTTGCCTTGCTTGCGTGCTCGCGGTGCGTGGCGGCGGGGGCCGCTGCGGGCTTGTTGTCGGCGGTAGCCCGAGGTGTTGTCGCGGGCTGTTTCTTCACGAGTCCGGCGTTGTCAACCAATTCGTCGATTTCCTGACTTTGGGTGACGGTCACGTCACCTTGCCCTTGCTTATTGCTCCTTAGCTTGTCGAGAAACGACTGAGCGCCGGCCTGCTGCGTGCAAGCTAATGCCAAAAGTAAACCTACGGCGAATTGTTTCATTGTCTTACGGTTGTTAGTTGTATGGTATGAAGATAAAAAGACGGTGGCGGATGGCGCCGCTACGTGCGCCAGTCCGCCAGCTCTTTATTGGGGAATGCTGTTATTTCCAAGCGTTTATGATGCCCATGAAGTCGGCAGCCTTCAGCGAGGCGCCGCCTATGAGGCCACCGTCGATGTCGGGTTTGGCGAACAGTTCGGGGGCGTTGCTTGCCTTGCAGCTGCCGCCGTAGAGTATGGTCGTGTCGTCGGCAGTTTCTTTTCCGTACTTGTCTGCTATGATGCTGCGGATGTAGGCGTGTATTTCCTCGGCCTGGTCGGCGGTTGCGGTCTTGCCCGTTCCTATGGCCCATATCGGCTCGTAAGCGATGATGATGTTCTTAAACTCTTCTTCAGTGAGGTTGAACACGCTGCCTTCCAGCTCGGCCTTAACTACTTCGTTCTGCTTGCCGGCTTCCCTTTCCTCGAGGCTTTCGCCGATGCAGAATATCACTTTCAGGCCGTTTTTCAGTGCGAGCAGCACCTTCTCTTTCAGTATTTCGGGAGTTTCTGCGTAATATCCGCGGCGCTCAGAGTGACCGAGTATTACGTATCCTGCGCCAGTGCTCTTAACCATTTCGGCCGAAACCTCGCCCGTATATGCACCTTTTTCCTTGTCGGCGCAGTTCTCGGCGCCAAGTCCTATTACGTCTTGGTTGAGGAATTGTGCGATGCTTGCCAAGTGGATGAACGGTGTGCAGATGATTACTCCGCAGTTAGGTTTCTCGTTTGTGAGCGTCTCGTTGAGTTCTTTTGCGAGAGCGATGCCGTCTTGCAGGTTCATGTTCATTTTCCAGTTACCTGCTACGATTTTCTTTCTCATTTTCTTTTTCCCTTTTAAAAGTTGATATATTCTGTTAGAATGTTCTTTCTTGCGTATCCATTGCGTCAGCTTCCAGGTGCGGTCGGCGAAGGTGAGTATCACCAGCGGCAGGATGTACCACAGCAGTATCTTCGATATCTTGCCCATCGACGAGTTGCCTGATATGGCTCCGTAGGGGGTATTCTCCAAGTCGTCAGACTTGTAGTTAAGCTCGGGCAGGTCGTTGTGGCTCCACTTTCCTATCACCGTGGCGTCCTTTATGAGCAGCAGTCCTGGGTTGCTTCTTATTATTGTCTTGAGCGTCGTCTCGTCCGTATGGTAGAAGTCGTATTCCGCCCCGGTGATGTCGCGCCAGTGTGAGATGGCCTCGTCGGTGCTCGCCGTCAGCGCGTAGAAGGGGTATCCGTGGTCGAGGCTGTATTCGTAGATGGCGTCTATCTCGCCGAAGTTCGAGTCGTCGGCGTACTCAAGGTGAGGTGACACCAGTATGAATGCGTAGCCCTTATGGCCGAGCACGCTGTCGGTGATGTCTTCGCCGCCGTCTAACGTCTGTATCGAGAAGTCGTGTATCGGCGGCACGTAGCCCTCTACGGTCTGCACGGTCTTGCTGTCAATGAACGTCCACGTGGAGTCGGGATAGTCGTCTATGGTGAACTCCTTGCGCCGTCCGTCCTTCTCGAGGATGAAGGTAGTCTCAAACTCGGGCAGCGGCGCGCCCTCGGGTATCTCCATTCCCTTCTTGATGTTGGCCCCTACGTGGTATGGGCGGAAGTCGAAGGGCGGCAGCGTGTAGAGGCTCAGTCCGCTCGATATCAGGATGAACAGTACTGTATAGTTGACCACTATCCACTGGTTAGTGCTGCTTACGAACTTAAGCATCAGCGGCGGCCGCCTTACCAGCAATATGGATGCCGCCAGTAGGGCCACGTTCTTATAGAATGTCTCCCAGTTGGTCAGCACCACCGCGTCGCCGAAACATCCGCAGTCCTCTATCGGATTATCAAGGGCGAGCCAAAGGGTGAGCGGCGTCATCACGGCCATGAAGAGCAGGATAAGCCTCGTTACGAGCTTCCTGTGTACGGCGAAGAGCAGGAACACGCCGAGGCAGAACTCCAAAGCGCCGAGCGCCACCGAAGCCGCGAGCGTGAGATAGTCGGGCGCGTATTGCGCCAGCTGCATCACTTCGAGATAATCCTGCAGCTTGTATTGCGTGCCGAGCGGATCGATCGCCTTGACGTATCCCGAGAAGATGAACGTCAGCGAGACCGCCAGGCGGCAAAGGTTGACGCACAATCCTGTTATGACCGTCCTTACGTTCATTTATTCTCTGCTAAGTTTTATCACTCCGAACACGGCGTAGTTAATGATGTCCATGTAGTTGGCGTCGATTCCTTCTGACACGAGCGTCGCCCCGCCGAGGTCTTCTATTTCCTTTACGCGCTGTATCTTGGTGAGTATCAGGTCTGTGTAGCTGCTCACTCTCATCGTCCGCCAAGCCTCGTCGTAGTCGTGGTTTTTCCTCAGCATCAGCCCGAGTGCCTTGTCTGCGTAGCCGTCGTAGAGGCTCATGGCTTCGTCGTTGGTGATGTCGGGCGCGTCGGCAAAGCCTTTTTCGAGCTGTATCAGGCCCACTATGCCGTAGTTTACGAGGGCTATGAACTCCGGCCTTATGCCTTCGCCTACGAGCGACTCCTTCTTCACCTCAAGGCTCCTTATGCGCTTCGCCTTGATAAACAGCTGGTCGGTGAGCGACGACGGGCGCAATATCCGCCACGAAGGGCCGTAGTCGTGCAGTTTCTTCTCGAAGAGCGAACGGCATTCGGCCATCGCCGCCTTAAACTGTTCTTCAGTCTTTGAAATGTCTTTTGCCATAAGTCCGTATTTCCAGTGCAAAGATAGTGCAAGCCGAGTGAAATGCAAAATAAAAGTGAGAGAAACGAACTTTTATTTTCATTTCCGAGGCGCAGCCTGTCTTATGTAAAGATAGTGCAAGCCGAGCGCAATGCAAAATAAATGTGAGAGAAACGAACATTTATTTTCGTTGCCGAGGCGAAGTTTGTCTTTGAATTAAGGAGATAATTATAAATAAGGTGTAGCCTTGATATGGCTGCGTTGCAAAAGGTGGCCTTTCGCGTTGCAAAAGGTATCCTTTTAGAGCGTAAAAGGTAACCTTTCACGACGCGAAAGGTTACCTTTTGTAATTCATAGTGTAGACTCTTGGTAAATGATTGGTAATCAGGGATTTCATGCATCGTGTGTAAATGCGCACGTTGCGTCGGTGTGTTTTGCGTCCGTCGTTCGGTACGCTTGGTTGTGCACGCCGCTTACGGCGCGCCCGCTGGGGTCGTTCATGCCGCAGAACGACGCGTCCCACGCCAACGCCTCGGCAGTGCTGCACGCCACGCTAGGCACGCTGGGCACGCTCATAGCCGCGCTGTCGCTTGGAAAGTGGGCGGCGAAGAGCGAGCGGTAGAAGTATTCCTCCTTGCAGCGCGGCGGGTTTATGGGGTATCGCTCGGCGGCATGCGCCATCTCTTCGTCGCTTACGCTGTCGGCCGTTATGCGCTTCAGGGTGTCTATCCACGAGTAGCCTACTCCGTCGGAGAATTGTTCCTTCTGCCTCCACGTCACTTCGTTCGGTAGCAAAGTGGCGAAAGCCTCGCGGAGTATCCGCTTCTCGATAGTGGCTCCCGGACACATCTTGGCCTCCGGATTGAGGCGCATGGCCGTGTCGAGAAACTCCGTGTCGAGAAACGGCACGCGGCCTTCCACGCCCCATGCGGCAAGGCTCTTGTTGGCCCGCAGGCAGTCGTAGAGGTGCAGCTTTGACAGCTTGCGCACCGTCTCCTCATGGAAGGCGCGCGCCGACGGTGCCTTGTGGAAGTAGAGGTAGCCGCCGAACACCTCGTCGGCGCCTTCGCCCGAGAGCACCATCTTTATGCCCATGCTCTTTATCACGCGAGCCAGCAGGTACATCGGGGTAGAGGCGCGTATGGTGGTCACGTCGTAAGTTTCGGTGAAATAAACTACGTCGCTAAGCGCGTCGAGCCCTTCCTGTATGGTATAGTTTATCTCGTGGTGCACCGTGCCGATGCGTTCGGCCACGAGGCGTGCCTTCTCCAAGTCTGGCGCTCCGCACAGGCCTACGGCGAACGAGTGCAGTCGCGGCCACCATGCGGCCTCCTTGCCGCCCGTCTCTATGCGCCGCTTGGCGTGCTTCTGGGCCACGGCGCTTATTATGGAAGAGTCGAGCCCGCCGCTTAGCAGCACGCCGTATGGCACGTCGCTCATCATCTGCCGCGTCACCGCCGCCTCTAAGGCCTGCCGCAGCGAGTCGGCGTCGGCAGGGTTGTCTTTCACGTTGTCGTAGCTGAACCAGTCGCGCTGGTAATACCGCCGAGGCTCGGCGTCGCCGCCGGTGAGCACGTGGCCGGGCGGAAACGGCGCGTATCGGTCGCACTGTCCCTCAAGGGCCTTCAGCTCGCTCGCCACGTAGAGGCGGCCCTCCTTGTCGCGTCCGTAGTACAGGGGAATCACTCCCACGGGGTCGCGCGCTATGAGATAGTCGTCGCGTTCAACGTCATACAGGGCGAAGGCGAATATCCCGTCAAGCTCGTCAAGGAAGCCGTCGCCCCGTTCACGGTAAAGGGCGAGGATCACTTCGCAGTCGCTTCCCGTCTGAAACGCGTACTTGTCCTTATACCTGCGGCGTATGTCCCGATGGTTGTATATTTCCCCGTTGACCGCCAATACCTGCTTTTTGTCGGGGCTGAAAAGCGGCTGCCGCCCCGACTCGGGGTCGACTATCGCCAGCCGTTCGTGTGCCAATATGGCCGTGCCTCCGCAGTAAATGCCGCTCCAGTCGGGACCGCGGTGGCGCAGCTTGCCGCTCATCTGCAACGCCTTTTGCCTCAAGGCCGGCGTCTGCTCATGGATGTTGAATATGGAAACTATGCCGCACATGTGAATTAAGAGTTAAGAATTAAGAGTTAAGAAAAATACACTGTGTGAATCAGAAATTAGGAGTTAAGAATTCAGAAAATTACCTGCAAGGCATATTTTCTGAATTCTTAACTCTTAATTCTTAATTAGTTATACGCGCTCTCGCCGTGTTCGTAGATGTCGAGGCCCTCTTCCTCTACGCGCTTGTCTACCCTTATGCCAACAAGGCCGTCGACGATCTTATAAAGAACGAACGTCACCACCGCGCTGAACACTACCGAGACTACCGTAGCAATGACCTGAACGCCCAGCTGATGCCAGTCGCCGTAGAGCGCGCCTTCGGCTCCGCCGTCGCCCGTTATGCAGCGTGTGGCGAACACGCCGGTGAGTATCGAGCCTACGATGCCGCCTATGCCGTGCACTCCGAAGGCGTCTAAGGCATCGTCGTACTTGAACTTAGGCTTCACCACGGCCACCATGAAGAAGCACACGATGGGCGTTATCAGTCCTATGCAGAACGCTCCGAGCAGGTCGGTCGACCCTGCGGCTGGCGTTATTGCCACGAGTCCGGCAACGGCTCCGGTGCATGCCCCCACGGTTGTAGGCTTCTTGTTGAAGAGCCAGTCTATGGCCATCCACACTACGGCGGCCGTCGCCGTGGCCACGTGAGTCACCATGAAGGCGTTAGCCGCGATGCCGTCGGCCGCAAGTCCGCTGCCCGCGTTGAAGCCGAACCACCCCAACCAGAGAAACGAAGTGCCGAGAAACACGAAGGTGATGTTGTGCGGCGTGATGGGATGTCCTGCCTTATAGTCTTCACGCTTGCCGATGAGCAGGGCCATGACGAGCGCCGATATGCCGGCGTTGATATGGACTACGGTGCCCCCGGCGAAGTCTATCGCGCCCATCTCCTGTAGGAAACCGCCGCCCCATACCCAGTGGGCCATAGAGAAATAGGCCAGCACCGTCCACAGTATGATGAACAACATGTAGCCCTTGAACTTAATCCTCTCGGCGAAAGCGCCGAGTATCAGTGCCGGCGTGATGAGCGCGAACATGCACTGGAACATGACGAACACCAGCTCGGGGATGCCCGTGGCGGTGACGGTAGACGGTGTGATGCCGCTCAGGAAGGCCTTGTCGAAACCGCCGATGACGGCGAACAACGGGCTGCCGGACTCCTTGAAGCCCGTGCCGAAGGCCCACGTATAACCCACGGCCACCCACAGAATGCTGATCACCCCGACGATGAGCATCGTCTGCATGATGACGCTTAGCACGTTTTTCTGCCTCACCAAGCCGCCGTAAAACAACGCTATGCCCGGAATGGACATGAGCAGCACTAAGGCGGTGGCCGCCATCATCCAAGCCGTGTTGCCAGTGTCGAGCGCGTGAGTGGCGGTATCGGTCGCAGTGTCGGCCCACGCGCAGGTCGTTAGCAGTCCTGCCATGACGGCCGTTGCGGCCGCCCTTTTACCTATTGAATATGTGTGTCTGTGCTTTCTCATAACAGTATCCTCCTATTAGTTTTTGCTTTTTTACCCTTTTTACCTTTTTCGTTTACCGTCATTTTTCTTGTTCGGCGTTATACAAGGCTATGTCGCCGCGTTCACCGGTGCGTATGCGTATGGCGTCGTCAACGGGCATGATGAATATGCGTCCGTCGCCTATTTCGCCAGTCTGTGCTGCCTTCAGTATGGCCTGCACCGACTTTTCCACGTTCTTGTCGCGCACTACGAGCGACACGAGCGTGCGCTCTATCGAACTGGTATCGTACACTATGCCTCGGTATATGCGCCCCTGGCGCGCCTTGCCGTTGCCGCGCACGTCGTAGTAAGAGAACCATTCGATGTCAGCTTCAAGCAAAGCCTTCTTCACGTCCTCGAACCTTGACTTGCGGATGATAGCTTCAATCTTTTTCATAATTGTCTCGCTTTTTGTTATATTAATAATGAATATCTCGCCAAAGAGAAATATTTTTCTGCAAAATTATATCTTTTTGTAATTAAATACAAGATAAAAAAGACATTATGTAACCGTAAAATGAGTGATAATTACACTTTGATAACATAATCATGAATTTACGTTTCAATGTGAAATATTGGTTGTTGAATATCTATTTGATTGTAAGCATGCTGGCGGTCTGACTGAAATAATTGTATTATTTTATTTCAAAAGGCGCACAACTTACACACTTAAACGCTTCTGCCGTTTTTTAGTAACATATTGAAAGTTTGACATTTGTTTACAGAGATAATAGTAAGTAAATATTGAAAATATAAAGAATAATGTAATGGTGTGAGTTAAAATATTGGCATAATGTCGTAAATTTGCTGATGAAAGTAGCAAAATAAAACCGCGCGGGGTAATCGGCCGTTAAGGCGGCAAGTATCAACTCTCTATGATATAAATAGGTATGGAAAGAAAAGATTTGACAGGAAGAGCTGCATTGGCGGTAGTGATGTGCTGCATGTTGTCGCCAGTGGCGGCGCAAGACAGGGTTGAGGCCACGGTGCAGGCCGACGTAGTGAGCAGGTATATATGGCGCGGACAAGACTTGGGCGACGTCAGTCTGCAGCCGACACTCGGCCTGGCGTACAAGGGCCTCTCGCTGACGGCGTGGGGAAGCGTGGGGCTGAGCGACCCGGACGACACTAAAGAGCTTGACCTTACGCTGGCTTACAAGACGGGAGGGCTTAACATCGGCGTGACCGACTACTGGTTCAGCTCGCCCAACGAACGCTACTTCAACTACGCGGCGCACGAGACTTCACACGTGTTTGAGGCAAATGTAGGTTACGACTTCGGTCCCGTGGCCGTGCAGTGGTTCACCAACTTCGCAGGTAACGACGGGTTCAACGGTAGCGGCAAGCGCGCCTATTCGTCATACGTGGAGGCGAGCGCGCCGTTCAGGTTGGGCGGATGCCAATGGACGGCGACCGTGGGCGCTGTGCCATACGCCACAAGTTTCTATGCCGACGCCGGTGGCTTCGCCGTGACCAACGTGTCGATAAGGGCGGTTAAGGACATTCGCGTAACCAAGACGTTCACCCTGCCGATGTTTGCCGCAGTGTCGGCTAACCCCAGTACGGAGAAGGTTTACATGACGTTCGGCCTCACCTTGCGGCCGTAAATGCAATATGCTGAAAGTCAGGTTGTTACGGGCACGATTGCAAAAGGCCGTCTTTTAGCCTGCTAAAGGCGGCCTTTTACGATGTTAAAGGTTACCTTTTGGAATGCCGTCTGCCTACGATATAAAACATGACACGAACAAAACAACAATAAAAGCGATGACAAACTTAAGATTTAACGTTGTAGAAAGCGCCTTCAAGAAGAAACCTCTGGAGGTGATTACGCCGGCGGAGAGGCCGGCTGAGTATTTCGGTAAGTATGTGTTCAACCGTTCCAAAATGTACAAGTACCTGCCGCCGCAGGTGTATGATATGCTTATCGACGTGATAGATAATGGCGCGCCGCTCGACCGCTCGATAGCCGACGCCGTGGCAGCCGGCATGAAGCAGTGGGCCGAGGAGAACGGAGTGACCCACTACACGCACTGGTTCCAGCCGCTCACCGAGGGCACCGCCGAGAAGCACGACGCCTTCATAGAGCACGACGGCAAGGGCGGCATGATAGAGGAGTTCTCGGGCAAGCTGCTCGTGCAGCAGGAGCCAGACGCCAGCTCGTTCCCCAACGGCGGCATACGCAACACGTTCGAGGCCCGCGGATACTCCGCTTGGGACCCCACGTCGCCCGTGTTCATCATGGACGACACGCTCTGCATACCTACGATATTCATATCTTACACGGGCGAGGCTCTCGACTATAAGGCTCCGCTTCTGCGCGCGCTCCACGCCGTGAACGTGGCCGCCACCGACGTTTGCCGCTATTTTGACCCCGCCGTGCGCAAAGTTACGAGTAACTTGGGCTGGGAGCAGGAGTACTTCCTCGTTGACGAAGGGCTTTACTCAGCCCGCCCCGACCTCATGCTGACGGGCCGCACGCTCATGGGACACGACTCGGCTAAGAACCAGCAGATGGACGACCACTACTTCGGCACCATCCCCGACCGCGTGCAGGCTTTCATGAAAGACCTTGAGATACAGGCCCTCGAACTGTCGATACCCTGCAAGACGAGGCACAACGAGGTGGCTCCCAACCAGTTTGAGATAGCTCCGATATTCGAGGAGACCAACCTTGCCGTAGACCACAACATGCTTCTCATGTCACTAATGAAAAAACTTGCACGTAAGCACGGTTTCCGCGTGCTGCTCCACGAGAAGCCCTTCGCCGGTGTTAACGGTTCGGGCAAGCACAACAACTGGAGCTTGTCTACGGACACGGGCATCCTCTTGCACGCTCCGGGCAAGACTCCCGAAGACAATCTGCGCTTCGTCACCTTCGTGGTGGAGACGCTTATGGGCGTTTACAAGCACAACGGGCTGCTCAAGGCCTCGATAATGAGCGCGGGCAATGCCCATCGACTGGGTGCCAACGAGGCTCCGCCGGCCATCATTTCGTCGTTCCTCGGCAAGCAGCTCAGCGATTTGCTTGACCACATAGAGCACAGCGAGCGTAACGAATTGTTTGTCGTGGCCGGCAAGCAGGGCATGAAGCTCGACATACCGGAAATTCCCGAGCTGCTCATTGACAACACCGACCGCAACCGCACGTCGCCGTTCGCCTTCACGGGCAACCGCTTTGAGTTCCGCGCCGTAGGCTCCGAGGCTAACTGTGCCAGCGGAATGATAACGCTCAACGCTGCCGTGGCCGAGGCGTTGACCGATTTCAAGCGTCGCGTCGACGCCCTCATCGCCGACGGACATGAGCAGACCGAGGCCATAATCGACGTGCTGCGCGACGACATCAAGACGTGCAAGCCTATACGCTTCGACGGCAACGGCTACTCCGACGAGTGGGTGGAGGAGGCCAAGCGGCGCGGCCTTGACTGCGAGACGAGCTGCCCCGTAATTTTCGACCGCTATCTCGACGAGGCCAGCGTAGACATGTTCGAGCGTCTCGGCATCATGAACCGCAAGGAGCTCGAGGCCCGCAACGAGGTGAAATGGGACACTTACACCAAGCGCATACAGATAGAGGCCCGCGTGATGGGCGACATCACGATGAACCACATCGTGCCAGTGGCCACGCATTACCAAAGCCGCCTGGCCAAGAACGTGATGGACATGCGCCAGATATTCCCCGCCGACAAGGCCGAAAAACTGTGCGCACGCAACATGAAACTCATCGAGGAGATAGCCGAGCGCACGCAGGCCATAGAGACTGGAGTGGAGGAACTCATCAACGCACGCAAGGTGGCGAACCGCATGGAGAGCGAACGCGAGAAGGCGATAGCCTACCACGACACCGTGGCTCCTAAGATGGAAGAAATTCGTTATCAGATAGACAAGCTCGAGCTGATCGTGGCCGACGAGCTGTGGACGTTGCCCAAATACCGCGAACTGCTGTTCATCAGGTAACTGTCATTGATAAATTTGCAGACATACTTTAGCTGTGTAAATAGCGGGCGTGGGGCTGCTGTGAAGCCGCCTTGCGCCTTTTTTTGCACGCGTTTGACGCCTGTTTTGTAACCACTTGATACCCAGTGTATTGTAAAAGGCCTTCTTTTGCGTTGTAAAAGATAGCCTTTCGCAATGTAAAAGGTAACCTTTCGCAATGCGATTCATGGCCTTTCGCAAAACCGTGCGCCTTGCGGCGATGCCTTACATGAATAAAGCCGAGCAAAAAGAGCAAGCATGTCGGTATGATTTTTTTAAGAAATAATCCTGTTGTTTTATATTGAAAGCGTTTTTGCTGATTTTACTTACAGATATAGTTTGTTTTTCTTTTATTTTAGATAAATATGTAATGAAAGCTGGGTTGGGCGTCAAATAAATGCTATTTTACTGTTAAATAATTACTCAAAAAGAAAGTAATTTTGTATTTTTGCAAACAATTTGATATTTGTATTAGATGTTTTGCGATTTAAATGCAACTAAAGTATGGGAAAAGGATTGTATAATGCCGATTACGAGCACGACGCGTGCGGCGTGGGAATGGTGGTCAACATACATGGCAACAAGAGCCACGAGCTGGTTGACAACGCGTTGAAGGTGCTCGAGAACATGCGCCATCGCGGTGCGGAAGGCGCAGACAATAAGACCGGCGACGGTGCCGGCATCATGTTGCAGATACCACACGAGTTCATACTTCTTCAGGGAATACCCGTGCCGGAGAAGGGAAAGTACGGCACGGGATTGGTGTTCCTGCCGAAGGACGCTGTCCGCCAGCAAGACATATTGAGGGTGATGCTCGAGGAAATAGAGCGCGAGGGGCTGACGCTGATGCACCTGCGCAACGTGCCTACGCAGCCCGACTGTCTCGGGGAAACCGCTCTCGCAAGCGAGCCTGACATCAAGCAGATCTTCGTAACCGGCGTCACTGACGACCGTGTGCCGCAGTTTGAGCGTACCTTGTACCTCATCCGCAAGCGCATAGAGCGCCGCGTGGCCGACAAGGACTTTTACGTGTGTTCGCTGTCGTCTAAAAACATAGTGTATAAAGGTATGCTCTCGAGCCTTCAGCTCAGGCAGTATTATCCCGATTTGACCAACAAATACTTCACCAGCGGACTGGCCCTAGTGCACTCGCGCTTCTCCACCAACACGTTCCCGACGTGGAGCCTGGCACAGCCGTTCCGCCTGCTGGCGCACAACGGCGAAATAAACACCATACGCGGAAACCGCGGTTGGATGCAGGCGCGCGAGAGCGTGCTTAGCTCTGATGCCTTAGGCGACGTTAAGGAGCTGTCGCCCATAGTGCAACCGGGCATGAGTGACTCGGCCAGCCTTGACAACGTGTTGGAGTTTTTCGTCATGTCGGGACTCTCGTTGCCCCACGCCATGGCGCTCTTGGTGCCCGAGAGCTTCAACGACAAGAATCCCATATCCGAAGACCTGAAAGCCTTCTACGAGTACCACTCTATCCTCATGGAGCCGTGGGACGGTCCTGCGGCCCTGCTTTTCAGCGACGGACGCTATGCCGGAGGCATGCTCGACCGCAACGGACTGCGCCCGGCGCGCTACACGATAACCAAGAGCGACATGATGGTGGTGGCCTCGGAGGTGGGCGTAATGGACTTCGACCCCTCTGAAATAGCCGAGAAAGGCCGTCTGCAGCCCGGCAAGATCCTGCTTGTAGACACTCAGGAGGGCAGGATTTACTATGACGGCGAGATAAAGGAACGCCTCGCCGCCGAGCATCCCTACCGCCAATGGCTGTCTGCCAACCGCATACAATTAGAGAGACTGAAGAGCGGACGCAAGGTGGACAACGCCGTGCCCGACCTTGTAAGGCACGAACTCATGTTCGGCTTCGGCGCGGAAGACATCGACAACACTATCATACCGATGTGCGTAAACGGGCAGGAGCCTACCGCTGCGATGGGCAACGACACTCCGCTGGCGGTGCTCAGCGACCGTCCGCAGCCGCTGTTCAACTATTTCCGCCAGCAGTTCGCCCAGGTGACCAACCCCGCCATCGACTCCATACGCGAAAGTCTCGTAATGTCGCTGACAGAATACATCGGTCGCGTAGGCTCGGGCATACTGCGTCCAGGCGAGTCAAACTGCAAGATGGTGCGCCTGCCTCACCCGATATTGAACAATACTCAGCTCGACATTCTTTGCAACATACGCTACAAAGGGTTCAACACCGTGAAGCTGCCGATGCTCTTCGAGTGTGCCAAAGGCGGCGACGGGCTGCACTCGGCGCTCGAACGGCTATGCAAGGAGGCCGCCCGCAGCGTGGACGAGGGATGCAATTACATCATACTTTCAGACCGCGACATCGACGAGGCGCACGCCGCCATACCGTCGCTGCTGGCCGTGAGCGCGGTGCATCACTACCTGATATCCGTAGGAAAGCGCGTGCAAACGGCCCTAATCGTGGAGAGCGGCGAAATCAAGGAGACTATGCATGCCGCCCTTTTGCTCGGCTACGGTGCGTCGGCGTTGTGCCCTTACATGGTGTTCGCCATACTCGACGACCTCGTGAAGCGGCACAAGGTGCAGGAAAACTACGCTACCGCAGAGGCCAACTATATCAAGGCCGTTAAGAAGGCGTTACTCAAGATCATGGCGAAGATGGGCATATCGACCATACGCTCTTATCGGGGAGCCAAGATCTTCGAGCCTGTCGGCTTGTCGGAGAGCCTGCTTAAGAGCTATTTCGGCACCGAAACGTCCACTATTGGTGGCATAGGCTTGGAGACGATAGCACGTGATGCCGTAGCCATGCACGACGAGGGTTTCGCCAAGAAGGCCGAAACCAGCTTCTTGCCGAATCTCGGACAGTTCCATTACCGCAAGGACGGAATACGCCACGCTTGGAATCCTGAGACCATTGCGGCACTCCAGCTTGCGACGAGATCAGGCGACTACGCAAAGTACAAGGCCTTTACAAGGCTCGTTGACGATAAGGCCGACCCGATATTCATACGCGACTTCTTCGACTTCAAGCGTGCAGCCACGCCTTTGGACATCGACAAGGTGGAGCCGGTAAGCGCCATAGTGAAGCACTTCGTGGCCGGAGCCATGAGTTTCGGGGCACTCTCTAAGGAGGCGCACGAGGCTATCTGCCTGGCCATGAACAAGCTCGGCACACGCTCAAACACCGGTGAAGGCGGCGAGGACAGCGAGCGACTGCATGCCAAGTTAGACGGAATCTCGTTGTCAAGCAAGACCAAGCAGGTGGCTTCGGGACGCTTCGGGGTGACTACGGAGTATCTCGTAAACGCCGAAGAGATACAGATCAAGGTGGCGCAGGGCGCAAAACCCGGCGAGGGAGGCCAGCTGCCGGGCTTCAAAGTTGACGAGGTGATAGCCAAGACGCGCCACTCCATACCCGGAATATCGCTCATATCGCCGCCGCCTCATCACGACATATACTCTATAGAAGACCTTGCGCAGCTTATTTTCGACTTGAAAAACGTAAATCCCGAGGCTGCCATAAGCGTAAAATTAGTAGCTGAGAGCGGCGTGGGGACAATTGCTGCCGGAGTGGCTAAGGCTAAGGCGGACCTCATCGTGATATCGGGTGCCGAGGGTGGAACGGGCGCAAGCCCCGCATCGAGTATGCGCTTTGCCGGCGTATCGCCTGAAATAGGCCTGAGCGAGACGCAGCAGACGCTCGTAAAGAACGGCCTGCGCGGGCAGGTAAGGTTGCAGGTGGACGGGCAGCTGAAGACCGGTCGCGACATAATAATAATGTCGTTGCTGGGTGCCGAGGAGTTCGGCTTCGGTACGTTGCTGCTCATCGTGCTCGGATGCGTCATGATGCGCAAGTGCAACTTGAACACATGTCCGCTCGGTGTGGCCACCCAAAACCCGGAGCTTCGCCGCCATTTTATGGGCAAGTATGAGTATTTGGTAAACTATTTCACGTTCCTCGCAAGGGAGGTTCGCGAGTATTTGGCCGAGATGGGATACTCAAAGCTGGAGGATATTGTAGGCCACACGGAGCTGATAGTGTACAAGAAGGCCGAACGGGGCGGCAAGGCGGCGACGCTTGACTTTACCCGCCTGTTGCACAAGGAGGGCGGCGCATGCTCGCTCCGTCATGCCTCGGGACAGACGCACGACCTTGACGGCGTGCTCGACTGCCAGATGATACGCTCCGCCAAGCGGGCCGTGGAAGAGCAGGAAGAGGTGAATCTTGATTATGCCATCAAGAATACCGACCGCGCAGTGGGTACGATGCTAAGCGGACTGATAGCGTCGAAATACGGCGAAGAAGGCCTGCCTGACTCTACGATAAGCATTAAGTTCAAGGGAAGCGCAGGCCAAAGTTTCGGCGCATTCCTCGTAAAGGGAGTCAACTTCAAACTCGAGGGCGAGGCTAACGACTACTTCGGCAAGGGACTCAGCGGCGGCCGCATAGCCATATTGCCACCCGTGCGCAGCAATTTCAACGCCGAGGACAACACGATAGCAGGCAACACGGGACTTTACGGAGCCACTTCGGGCGAGCTATACGTCAACGGAAAGGTGGGCGAACGCTTCGCCGTGCGCAACTCGGGGGCCATAGCCGTAGTTGAGGGGGCCGGAGATCACTGCTGCGAGTACATGACCGGCGGCCGCGTAGTGGTGCTTGGAGAGACTGGCCGTAACTTTGCGGCGGGCATGAGCGGCGGTGTCGCCTACGTGTGGGACAAGCGTCACGACTTCGACTACTTTTGCAACATGGACATGGTGGAGATAAATCTCGTGGAGGAAAGCTCCTACCGCAAGGAGCTGCACGAGCTGATACGCCAGCATTACCTGTACACCGGCTCGAAACTTGCGCGCCAGATGCTCGACGACTGGCCCCGCTACGTGGAGGACTTCATACAAGTCGTGCCCATCGAGTATAAGCGCGTGCTGCAGGAGGAGCAGGTAAGGAAGCTGCAACAGAAGATAGCCGACATGCAGAGAGACTATTGAATCAATGAAAAATGAACAATGAAAAATGAATAATAGCCTGACGGTCTTATGATTATCGGTTAAGGAAACTTCATCATTCATTATTCATTGTTCATTTAAAAGATTTTTCGTTATTCATTGTTCATTATTCATTTAATAAATATGGGAGACCCTAAAGCATTTCTAACGATACATCGCAAGGAGGCGGGATACCGCCCTGTGCACGACCGAATACATGACTTCGGCGAAGTGGAACAGACACTTAACTCTAACGACCGCCGCCAGCAGGCGTCGCGCTGCATGGATTGCGGCGTGCCCTTCTGCCATTGGGCGTGCCCTTTGGGCAACAAGCCGCCGGAGTGGAACGACGCATTGTACCGAGGCGACTGGGAACTGGCTTACCGATTGCTTAATTCTACCAACGATTTTCCCGAGTTTACGGGCCGCGTATGCCCCGCGTTGTGCGAGAAGGCGTGCGTGCTTAACCTCGTGGAACACGAGCCTACGACCAATCGTGAGGACGAGGCGGCAATAACGGAACACGCCTTCGAGGAAAACTATGTCAGAATACGTCATCCCGAACGCAACGGAATGAAGGTGGCCGTGGTAGGCTGCGGCCCTGCCGGAATGGTCGCGGCCAACCGCCTGAACCTGCTGGGATATGCCGTGACGGTGTTCGACAAGAACGAGGACGCCGGCGGACTGTTGCGTTACGGCATACCGAATTTCAAGCTGAATAAGGCCGTCATCGATCGGCGCATGGACATACTGCGCGCCGAAGGCATAGAGTTTAAGTTTAACATGACCATCGACGTGGGGCGACTTCCCGACGGATACGACGCCTACGTAATAGCCACGGGTACGCCCGAGGCGCGCGACCTTACCGTACCCGGACGCGACTTGAAAGGCGTTTACTTCGCCCTTGACATGCTGGCGCAGCAAAACCGCGTGCTGGCCGGTGCCGAGATTAGGCGCGACGAGCTGGTGAACGCCAGGGGAAAGGACGTGCTCGTTATCGGGGGCGGCGACACCGGCAGCGACTGCATAGGCACGGCCCACCGCCAGGGATGCCGCAGTGTCACCCAGATAGAGATAATGCCCAAGCCGGCGGAAGGTCCAGACGACCCGTGCAACCCGTGGCCGATGTGGCCGCGCACGCTCAAAACGACGTCGAGCCATGAAGAGGGATGCACGCGCCGGTGGAACATCAACACGCTGCGCTTTGTAGGCAAGGACGGCAAGGTGACCGGTGCGGAGGTTCAGGAGATAGCGTGGAGGGATAATCCTGACGGCGGGCGGCCTAAAATGGAGCCTGTGGGTAAACCTGAAATAATAAAGGCCGACATCGTGCTGCTGGCCATGGGCTTCCTGAAGCCGCGTCAACCGCAGACGGCTCCCAACGTGTTCGTATGCGGCGACGCCGCCGCCGGAGCGTCGCTCGTGGTGCGCGCGATGGCAGGCGGACGAGATGCTGCGGCGCAAGTGCACAAGTATTTGTCAACGTCACATATTGGGTGATAATCCAAAAGGTTACTTTTCGCATTGTAAAAGGTATCCTCTTAAAGCATAAAAGGTTACCTTTCGCGTCGTGAAAGGTAACCTTTTACAAACCATTTTGTAGACTTTCTGTAAGTCGTTGGTTGTCAGGCGATTGTAAAATGACCTTATTCCGCCTCTTCCATCTTCTTCTTAATGTACTTGATTTTGGCGCATTCCACGTCGAACACTGTCTTTAGCGAGTCGCGCCTCACCCTCGTCAGGTTTACCTCCCGTAGCTGTTCTTCGGTAGCCTGGCTTATGTTTCTCAGCGAGTCTACGGTCTTCTTCATCGCCTGATACTCCCTTTCCACTCGTTGCAGTGTGGTGTCGGTGCGCTCCACGCGCATCTGCGCGCGTTTCAGTTCGGCCTCCTGCAGCAGCCTCAGGCCTTGCTTGCGTGCCTCGATTGCCTTCGGATAAGTCTTGCGCAGCGAGTCTACCAGCATTATCGCGCCATCGTATTCGCCTTTGTCGTATTGCGCCTTAGCCTCTTCAAGCAGCTTGCCGGCCTGCTTCTCTACGGCGTTGCCGCCGCAGCTTGCCAGCAGCAGCGTGGTGCATGCTGCCAGCGTAACGGTTATGTTCCTTATTTTCATATTAGTATTGTGATTAGATTGCAAAGATAGTGCAAGCCGAGCGCAATGCAAAATAAATGCGCGAGAATCGGGCTTTTATTTTCATTGCCGAGGCGCAGCCTGTCTTATTAAAAGACAGTGTAAATTGTGTGGACGACAAAATATGTCATATCGTTTTTATATCTGAAATGATGTAACGCATGTGTGAAAATAGATAAAATTTTCGTACATTTGCATCCGCTTTAAAAATTATCGGTTATGAAGTTACTTTCTGATGCGGATTTAGCATCGTTGCTTGATAAGGAAATTTTTCATAAGATATCTTCTGCGGCCGACGAGCTGGAGCTTGAGTGCTATGTCGTGGGTGGATACGTGCGCGACTTGTTTCTCGAACGCCCGTCTAACGATATCGACGTGGTAGTCGTTGGCAGCGGCATACGCATGGCCGAGGCTCTCAAGGAGCGGCTCGGCAAGCGTGCTAAGCTCTCGGTGTTCCGCAATTTCGGCACGGCCCAAGTGAAATGCGGCGGTCTCGAGATAGAGTTCGTAGGGGCGAGGCGCGAGAGCTACAGCCACGACTCGCGTAAGCCCGTGGTGGAAGACGGCACCCTGGAGGACGACCAAAACCGCCGCGACTTTACGATCAACGCCCTTGCGGTGTGTCTCAACGGACCGCGCTTCGGCGAACTGGTAGACCCCTTCGACGGGCTTGCCGACCTTGAGGACGGCATCATACGCACGCCGCTCGACCCCGACGTGACCTTCTCTGACGATCCCCTGCGCATGTTGCGCTGCATACGTTTCGCCACGCAGCTCAACTTCTTCATCGAAGACGAGACCTTCGACGCCCTCGGGCGCAACGCCGACCGCATAGGCATAATCAGCGGAGAGCGCATACAGGAGGAACTTAACAAGATAATGATGACCGCCGCGCCGAGCAAGGGCTTCGTAGACCTGCACCGCTGCGGTCTGCTGGCCCGCATCCTGCCCGAGCTTACCGACCTAGACATTGTGGAGACGCGCAACGGTCGTGCGCATAAGAACAACTTTTACCACACGCTCGAAGTGCTCGATAACGTTAGCCGGCAGTCGGACAACCTCTGGCTGCGCTGGGCTGCCTTGCTCCACGATATAGGCAAGCCCAAGACCAAGCGTTGGAACAACGCCGTCGGGTGGACGTTCCACAACCATAACTTCGTGGGAGCGAAGATGGTGCCCGACATTTTCCGCCGCCTAAAGTTGCCCATGGACGCCAAGATGAAGTACGTAAGGAAACTCGTAGACCTGCACATGCGCCCCATAGTGATAGCCGACGAGGTGGTGACCGACAGCGCCGTGCGCCGACTGATGAACGACGCGGGCGACGACATCGACGACCTCATGACGCTGTGCGAGGCCGACATCACGAGCAAGAACGAGGTGCGCAAGAAGCAATTCCTTGAAAACTTCCGCATAGTGCGCTCCAAGTTGCACGACCTTAAGGAGAAAGACTATAAGCGACTGCTGCAACCTTGCATCGACGGCACGGAGATTATGGAGATGTTCGGCCTGAAGCCTTCGCGCGAGGTGGGCGAGCTTAAGAAGTGTCTTAAGGATGCCGTGCTTGACAACCGTGTGCCCAACGAGCGCGAGCCGCTCATGGCGCTGCTCATGGAGAAGGCTAAGGAGATGGGGCTTGCTTGATTGTGTTAGTCTTGCAGCCTGTGCTTGAAAGGTTTTTTCTTCCTGTTTTCGCCTTTTGTCGGCGGATGCCGGCCGGCTTACATGTTGCCGGCCGGTGGAAGATTGTGGTGCCGTTAAGCTGTCGGCTTAGGTGGACAGTGGTATGAATTGTTGCCAAAACCTTGTGTGTGATTTGTGAGTGAAGCGGTGGCATCCCATGGGTAATTGCTTGTGGTTTAACTTATAACATAGTCGGGGCTTTGTGTCGAACGCGAAACTCAATGCGGTCGCTTCGTCCGGACATACCATTTCCTTAGGCGTCAGCGCCCAAAACATGTCCTCGTTTTGTTTTGAGGCTATGAAAAATCCAATTTCTTTCGCATATTTCCTGCATGCCGTTATATGTGTCGAGACTTTTCGCAGTGAAAGTCCTCCATTGCCTACTTTACCGTAAAGCGTCAGGCGCGGAATGTGTTTCAACGGCGCGGTTATGTTCGTGTAGTCAGGAAGATTCCGCTTCCTGAACCGGAAATATTGTTTTATCGGGAAGTGTTTGTATAACGGTTTTGTAGGCCACGGTGCGGCGACAATGTCGTAAGTGCCGTCGCACCACGCCGAAAGCTCGTCACGGAACACCCATGCGTCGGTATGGCAGATAAGTATGTATTCCGTGTCGGCGAACATTCCGTAAAATGTCTCAGACATCATCATTTCGTTATATCCCGCTATTCCTCTTTTCGTCCCTAACCAGTCGTCGGTCACGCTTATGGTTTCAGCCTCAGGGTACGGGGCCGTCGCGTATGTGATGTCGAGTCCGTTAGGCTTGAGGAATACTATTTTGCGTTTAGAGAACACTTTCATCGTGTTTGCCAGTGACAGGGTTTCCCATTTGCTGAGCTGCTCTTTATAAAAAGGTATGATGACCTTAACCGTGTGTTTCATCTTCCGGGTATGTTGCGGCATTAGGTTGTTTGTGCCTCTCGTTCCCAGTACAAGGCGTTTTGATTAAGATGTGTGATGGTTGATATACGAAAAAAGCGTGGGAACTTTGCCTGTCGCTCGTCCAACACTCTGAGGCCTTCGCATTGCCCGGAACAGTTGAATGAGCAACGCAGAAGCCCACGCCGTGTATGTATATACGTACCTCCTGCGCGTGATGCCGGGAGGCATGCGCGCAATGAGGGTTGTATAATATACACCCATGAGCATCTACCGTTGCCTTGTTCTTGACTGTTCCGGAAAGTTGCGAAGTTTCAGAGTGTCAAGCTCAAAGCGTCAAGTAAACGCTATCTTACATATATGTCGTCAACCCGCACACCGCTTGCGCGGCTTCTGCAAGGCCGACATTGCAAAGATAATGCAAACGAGCGCAATGCAAGTTTACTTGCAAATTGCCGAGTGCTGCTTATCTTCGGGCAAAGGTAATGGTTTTTTGTCGATGTTGCAAATGATGTGATTGAAAAAATGATTTGTCGGTGAATATAACTCAAAGATAGGCCACCGCTATTTTGATACATGGCTTTTCGCATTGTAAAAGGTTGTCTTTTACACGACAAAAGGCCACCTTTTGCATCCCAAAAGGTGGCCTTTTGGTAACTCGTTGGTTATTAATGCGTTATGAGCCTTTCTCATTTTGTGCGTAAAAGGCTCTCCTGCTGCGTCCTTACGGACGGCAAAGGGCCTCGCACACGCGGTCTTGGAAGCGTCGGCCCGACGACGAGTGGCGTATGCCCATGTTGATGATCGAGAAGCAGAGAGTGTGCCCGTTGGCCGCCGTGCAGTAGCCTGCAAGGGCGCTTACGCCCGTCACCGTGCCCGTTTTGGCATGCACGTTGCCGCGGGCGTGGCCCCGGCGCATGCGGTCGTCGAGCGTCCCGTCGATGCCGGCTACGGGCATCGACGCGTACAGGGGTACGTAGATCTTATCCTTTGTGTAAGCGTAACGGAGAAAAGCCACCTCGAGTTCGGGCGACACATAATTATATAAGGATAGTCCGCTGCCGTCGGCGATGTAATATTTCGACGGCTTATAGCCGAGCTTTTCTATCAGTCGGTTCATCATGCGGCGGCCCTGCCGCGCCGTGGCGGGCGTGGACGCTCCTGCCGAGGCCGCCAAGTGGTAGAACACCGACTCGGAATACAAGTTGTCGCTCTTCTTCATCATGCGCGGCAATATGTCGGCCAGTCTGCGCCTTACGGTGCAAAGCATGTGCGCCCCGTGCGGCGTGCGGCCCGTGCGCAGCTCGCCCTCGGTCTCTATGCCGGCGCGGTGGAGCCGGTCGCGCAGCCGCTCGGTAAACTCGTCCTTGCGTGATACGAGCAGGGGAGAGAGCGCTGGGTTGTCGTCGTCCCAGCACCAGCCTTCGCCTAAGCGGTCTGAGTCTTTCATTGATACGTCGGCGTAAATGTCGCCGCGTATAGTGTCAATGCCGAGCCGCCTGATGCTGTCGACGAAGGCGTTGAGGTCTGAATTGTCGAACGCGGGGTCGAAGCCGCCTTTGCAGTAGACGTCGCCGTGGAGCACCGCGCCCTCCACTTCGCCCGTGTGCAGTAGTTCGGTCGTGTATTCGTGGTCTTCGCCGAGACGGTCGAGCGCGGCTACGGCCACCATCATCTTCAGCGTGCTGGCCGGTCGCATCAGTTGTCGCTCGTTGTGCTTGAATATTGCGGAGTCGGCCGTAAGGTCGTAGACCATCATCCCTACGGTGGAAGTCTCGAAGATGCTGCTCTCTAACAGCGTTTCAAGTCGTGCCACTACGTTTTCAGGCCACGGCCTGCCGTCGGCTTCGGCAGCGGTGTCTGCCACGGCCGTGTCAGCCTCTACTGTGTCAGCCGGGGCGTAGCCGCAGGCCTCGGCGGCAGCCGCGCGGCAGTAAGTCGAGGGCGGCATTGCCGCCGAAATCAGTAAGATTACAGTAATAACCGCGACCGCGAGGCGGCCGGGCTGTGTATGTCTGGTTGGAAATGTCACGTTTTCGCCCTTTCTCTTCATTGTTGTCCGTCAGGCTCCTGCCTGCGCCTTATCTCGTTGATGAAGGCATCCTCGTTGGCCGGTTGCACCGACAGTTCGTGGCCCGCGCCATATCTTATTAGCACGTAGCCCTGCGGCAGCACACTCATGCGCATTCTCTTTACCTCTATGATGTCGCCAACGCGTATGCTTACGGGGCGCAAGAAGCGCCCCTTGCTTACTACGAGCAGGCCGTCGTCGGTAAACACGTATGCGGTGTGGATGATCCTTTCGACCATCAGCACCACGGCCAGCATCAGCACGGTGCCCACGACGGCGTTGGCCGCCGACCTGTGCCAAAACACGCATAAGGCGGCAGCGGCCGTCACGGCGACGCCCGCGTAATTAAGCAACGATGCCTTGTAATGGAATGTACGGTTCATGTTCTGAGTTGCAAAATTAGTCATTTTATCAGTAAAAAGCACACAGTCGGGCACTTAAAGAAGTGTTTTATGTGTCAAAAACGGCAAAAGGCATTACATTTATCGGATTTTCTTATTAATTTTGCACGCAAATCACAGCAGGCAAGAAACAGGCTGACAAGTAACAGGGAAGCGTGCAGACAAGTCTCGTCGTTCACTCGTCACCGGTCGGTTTGTCTACTTATATTATGTTCTTATGGTATTCAAGTATGACTTTTTGATTATCGGCGCAGGTGTCGCCGGTATGAGCTACGCCCTTAAGATAGCAAGAGCGCACAAGGGAAAGATTTGTATAATATGTAAAACCACGCTCGACGAGGCCAACACGGCTTTCGCCCAGGGAGGAGTAGCATCGGTAACCAACCTTGAGGTGGACAATTTCGAGAAGCACATTGAAGACACGATGATAGCCGGCGACTACATAAGCGACCGCCGGGCGGTGGAGCAGGTGGTGCGCAACGCTCCCGCGCAGATCAGGGAGTTGGTGCAGTGGGGAGTGCAGTTTGACAAGAACGCCGACGGCAACTACGACCTGCACCGCGAGGGCGGGCACTCGGAGTTCCGCATACTCCACCATGCCGACGACACCGGGGCCGAGATACAGCGCGGCCTGATGGCCGCCGTGCGCAGCAATCCCGATATAGAGATAAAGGAAAACCATTTCGCCGTGGAGATCATCACGCAGCATCATCTCGGCATAGAGGTGACGCGCCGCACGCCCGACATAGAGTGTTACGGTGCCTACGTGCTCAATCCCGACACGCAGAAGGTGGACACCTACCTGAGCAAGGTCACCCTGATGTGCACCGGCGGATGCGGTGCCGTCTACCAGTCGACTACCAACCCCGTAATATCCACCGGCGACGGTGAGGCCATGGTCTACCGTGCAAAGGGTACGGTGAAGGACATGGAGTTCGTACAATTCCACCCGACGGCCCTTTACAATCCGCACGAGACTCACCCGGCATACCTCATCACCGAGGCTATGCGCGGCTACGGGGGCATACTGAGGCTGCCTACGGGCGAATCGTTCATGGAGAAATACGACCCGCGACTGTCGCTCGCGCCGCGCGACATAGTGGCCCGTGCGATAGACAAGGAAATGAAGATACACGGACTTGACCACGTTTGCCTCGACGTGACGCACAAGGACGCCGAGGAGACGAAGCACCACTTCCCAAACATCTACAACAAGTGCCTGTCTTTAGGCATAGACATCACGAAGGACTACATACCCGTGCGCCCTGCGGCCCACTACATGTGCGGCGGCATCAAGGTGGACCTTAACGGCGAGTCGAGCATCCATCGCCTCTACGCCATAGGCGAATGTTCGTGCACGGGACTGCACGGCGGCAACCGCCTGGCCAGCAATTCGCTCATAGAGGCCGTGGTCTACGCCGACGCAGCGGCCAAGCACAGCCTTGCCAACGTAGACGGGTACTCGTTTAACGACCGTGTGCCGGAGTGGAACGACGAAGGGACGATGACCAACGAGGAGAAGGTTCTCATCACGCAAAGCGTGAGAGAGGTGTGCCAGACGATGAGCAACTACGTAGGCATAGTGCGCAGCGACCTGCGCCTAAAGCGCGCTTGGACCCGCCTCGACCTGCTTTACGAGGAGACGGAGGCCCTCTTCAAGCGCGTAAAGGCGAGTCGCGACATCTGCGAGCTGCGCAACATGATCAACGTGGGATACCTTATCACGCGCCAGGCCATGGAGCGCAAGGAGTGCCGCGGACTGCATTTCACCATAGACTATCCGCTCCACGCTTACGATAAAGCATAAATTTTAATGCACAATGCATAATGCACGATGCATAATCAGGCTGCGCCTTGTTCGCCATATCCGCACGCCTGGTTATGCATCGTGCATTTTATATTATGCATTAAACGTTAAACTTTGTAAATTGTTGATTCCATAACATGTTGCCGCTCAGCAACAGTTACCCTGGCGTAACCATGTTACTTTAGTGTAACCTCTTGTAAACGTGAGGTTTATGTGTTATCTTTGCACCCGTAAACGATAACTGACATAGCTTATACGGATATGAAAGAACTTAAGGTTTTAGCAGAAGGAACAAACTTTACGGCCGTGTCTGCCGGACGGTTTGACGAGTTGAAGGATTACGAACTGCCTATGGGCCCAGACGTTACGATAAAGGGCAAGGTGTTCACGGGAGCTGCCCTGAAGTCTACGGGCATGGAGATGTCGCTGCAGACGTTGGCCCCGGGCGAGGGTAGCGCCTTCGTGCATGCGCACAAGACGCACGAGGAACTCTACGTAGTGCTCAATGGCGAGGGCGAGTTCAGGGTTGACGACAGACTGTTCGCCGTGGCCGAAGGCAGTCTCGTGCGCGTGGCTCCGGCCGGCAAGCGCGCGCTGCGCAACACGGGAACGGCTGACATGATCGTGATGTGCGTGCAGTATAAGGCCGACGTTTTCGGGGCAGACGACACCCCGATGACCGACGGCGTGATACTGCAAGACGAGGTGTTCCCCGACGGTTTGGCACGGTAAGCAGCCATGCGCGGCCGATATCTTGCCGTGATTGCTAAATACTTGTAAACCAATAGATTAGCACCTGTTTTGCAAAAGGCCACCTTTCGCAACACGAAAGGTGGCCTTTTGTGTCGTGAAAGGTTACCTTTTGCAGTGTTAAAGGTTGCCTTTTGAGTAAGCAGCTAACTGTGTGCTGCCTGTAAGCGTGCCTGCCGGGCGATGCAGGCTTGTAGTGTTTTTCGGTAAATTATTTTGGTTTGCCTGCGTTTTTTCGTATATTTGCCGTCAAAATTAAATCTAATGAAAATGACTACAGCTAAGACTTTCATCGTGTCGGGCATGATGCTGGCCGCCTTCGCGCTGCCGGGCTACGCCCAAACTAATGACGGTGGCATATCTAAGGACATGCTCCGTGAGATTAAACAGGCGCAACAGCGCACGCCGGCCGACCGCGCCCTGTTCAACGCTTTGGCGGCGAACAACATCGACGCACTGGCCGTAAACCAGGCCAACAACGGCGCTATAGACACTTATTTCAACGTGGAGACCCCGGCGCAGAACATTACCGACCAAAAGCAGAGCGGGCGGTGCTGGATGTTCAGCGGATTCAACGTGCTGCGTTCGGCGTTCGCACAGCGCACGGACTCGCTGACCGTGAATCTCTCGCACGATTACCTGTTCTTCTACGACCAGCTGGAGAAGGCCAATCTCTTCCTGCAGGGAGTGATAGACTGTGCTGACAAACCAATCGACGACGAGCGCGTGCGCTTCTTCTTCAAGAGTCCGCTTAACGACGGCGGCACGTATTGCGGCGTGGCCGACCTCGTGTCGAAGTACGGACTGGTGCCGGCCGAGGTGATGCCCGAGACGTATTCTAGCGACAACACCGGCCGCGTGACCGCCCTGATGAAATCGAAGCTGCGCGAGTGCGGCCTGAAGCTGCGCGACATGGTGGCGCAGGGTAAGAGTAGGGCTGACATAAAGGCCGAGAAGACCAAGATGCTCGCCGTGGTTTACCGCATGCTCGCGCTGACGATGGGAGAGCCGCCTACGGAGTTTACTTACGCCTTCAAGAACAAGGACGGACGCACGGTGACCGAGGCCAAGACGTACAATCCCGTGACCTTTGCCGCCGAGATAATGGGCGACACGCCCGTGATGGGCTCGTTTATAATGGTGATGAACGACCCGCGACGCGAGTATTACAAGACATACGAGGTGGAGTATGACCGCCACACGTATGATGGCACCAACTGGAAATATCTCAACTTGCCCATGGAAGACATTGCCGGCTTGGCCATAGCCTCGCTGAAAGACGGCCGCAAGCTGTACAGCTCTTACGACGTGGGCAAGTTCCTCGACCGCAAGCGCGGCTATTGCGACGTAGACAACTTTGACTACGGCTCACTCTTCGGCACGACGTTCGGCATGGACAAGGCGCAGCGCATCATGACGTATGACAGCGGCTCGACCCACGCCATGACCCTGACGGCCGTAGACCTTGACAAAAACGGCAAGCCTGTGATGTGGAAGGTGGAAAACAGCTGGGGCCCGGCTTGGGGCCAAAGCGGATGCCTGATAATGACCAACGAGTGGTTTAACGAGTACATGTTCCGCTTGGTGGTAGACAAGAAGTACGTACCCGCCAAGATGCTTAAGCAGTATGAGCAGGAGCCGGTAATGGTAATGCCCGAAGACCCGCTCTTCCTGCCCGATGAATAAGTAATAGCGGTTATAGGGTTTTGCGGTTATGAGGTTTTGCGGTTATAGGGTTTTGCGGAATAAGGTAGTTAAGGTTATAAATAATTGCCACGAAATCCCAAGACCGTAAAACCTCATAACCGTAAAACCCTATAACCGTAAAACCCTATAACCGTAAAACCCTATAACCGTAAAACCCTATAACCGTAAAACCATATAACCTCAAAACCTCAAAACCTTACAACCGTAATACCTTATAACCGTAAATACGTGCTTGACGAACAGCTCTATCCTGCGTCCCAACTTGCGTGTGCGCCAGCTGCCGTAGATCGTGTGCAGGGCGAACTCGTCGGGATGCACGGTCACGTCTTTCTTTCTCGGCGTGACATAATACCCCGGATATATTATTATGTCGCCGGCCAGATGTTGCTCAGTGCCTACCGGCTCGTAGCCGTACTTGCGGGCTACGCCGAGCATTACTACGGGCGATATCTCCATGTCATACGCTCCGTCGGGTTTAACGAAAGACCGCGTGGCGTAATATTCAAAAGCGTCGCGGCAGAAGGCGTTGCCCTTCTCGCCCATGAAGAAGGCCGCCTGTAACTGCAGCTTGTAGCCGAAGTTCTCATGAAACGTGGCGAAACCCTTGTCCGGGATGAGCCGGTCGAAGCGTTTCTTTATCAGTATGTCGCTGTCCATGTAGACCCCTCCCTCCTTGTAGACGGCGTAAAATCGTACAGCATCGGCGGCGAAAGCCCATTTTCGGGCGTCTAAGGCCTCGTTAATGTATCTGCAACCGATGGCACGCGCGTCTTCATACGTCCAGCGACGTATTTTGAAGTCGGGCAAAATGCGCTTCCAACTGTCAAGGCATATCTTTATCTCGACGGGAAACGGGTCGTTGCTGAACCAGCACAAATGAATAAGTTTGGGTATCATACGTGGTTGTTTTTCAGTCGTTAGGGAAATGAATGCAACCGTCAGGGCCGTACACGGCCTTGCGTAAAGGTTGGAAAACAAAAAGTCAGGAACCAAGAAACGCCGCTTGCGGCCTTAGATGCTAAGGCGTTTACCACTTGATCGGCCTAATGCTTGATACGTTTCTTGACTCCTAACCCTTAAATCTCAGTCGGCTTAATGCCGAATATCGTTTCAAAAATCTTAATTCTAAACTCTTGATTCTTTACACAAGATGGCCGACCCATTCGTCCCTGTCGCCGGGCAGAAGGTCAACCACCGGTATCTCTATCATCGTGTAGCATCCCGGTTGCTGGCGCATTGAAGCGCGCGCGACGTTGACAAGCACCTGGCCAGTAAGCGCCGGATTGTTGATGCTCATGTTAAACTCGAAGCGTTGGTTTTGCGTCTGTCCGCTTACGCCCTTGCGCACGAGGTTCACTCCGTGGCCCATGTCCCTTACGGCATCAACGCTCGGCACCTCGATGACATACGTCTCGTCGCTTGCGAAATATGGGTCTTCCTTAATGGCTTTGGTCACTTCGCTGAGGCTTGCGCCCTCCTCCAGCTCTACGTAAACCATGCGGCGATGTATGCCTTCGCCTTTAGGTATGGTTACGGAAAGGGCGTTTTTCACGCCGGCTTTCGAGCGGACGCACACCGAGTGGCCCATGCTCATGCCCGGACCGAAGTTGGTATAGCTCAAGCCTTTGGGTGCAAGGCTCTCCATGAGAGTGCGCACAACGCTGTCAGAGCCCGGATCCCATCCGGCCGCAATCACTGCCACGCGCCCGTGCTCCTTGCATATCTTCATCAGGTTGGCACGGTATTGGCTGATGCTGGTGTGTATGTCGAAGCTGTCTACAGTGTTTATGCCCAGCGGAAGGATTTTCGAGGCATACTCTTCGCATCTGCGCGTCGGGGTGGCAAGTATCGCCACGTCGACGTCTTTCAGTTCTGTGATGTCTTTTACCACATCATACTGCGCCAGCTCGGCCGGCTTGTTTTCCGCTCCGTTGCGCCTTACGATGCCCGCAACCTCGAAGTCGTCGGCTGCTTCAAGGGCCTGCAAGGTGAATTTTCCGATGTTGCCGTAGCCCACTACGGCGGCTCTTATTTTCTTCATTTCGTTACAAATGTTTAATGTGTTCTATATTTCGGTTTGCAAAGATAATATAAAATTGCAAAATAATGGCATTTTGTAAATATAAGAAATGTAAAAATATATTTCATAACAAGACCGTCCGTGATTGCCTCTTTCCGCAATCGTCGTTGCCGTCGAGTAGGGCATGTGGCATGTTAGGTCCGTATCGGGGGTGTCGGCGGTTAGTATTCGTCAAGTATCTCCTTTATTTTTCCGCGCCGTTTCCTTTGTTTTTTCTTCTTGAAATTCAACTGGTCGAAGAAGTCGAAGTTGTCAAGCAAACCGCGTTTTTTCGGCGTATGGAATCCTTTCAGCGGCTTGCCGTCTATCTTGAAGCCAATTTTCGGCCTGTAGCCTATCACTATTATTTCGTCAAGCCGCCGTCCGTTAGGCAGCATCCAGAGGGTGTCGCGAAGGTCGCTTCTTGCGAGCGAAAGGCTCTCGTAGCCCTGCCGTGACAGCGTGACGCTGTGAAACTCACCGTTGATCACGAACCGTCCGCGCTTGTCTGTAGTGGTCGTGCCGTGCGGATTGATGCTTACCTTCACTCCCTCAATCTGCCGGCGTGTCTCCATGTCGAACACTACGGCCGTAAACTGGGCGCTGCATACGTCTGCGTAAATGAGCGCCAACAGCGTCAATATGCTGCCAATACGGGTCATTCTGTTTTTATTTTGCGCAAAAGTAGTTAATTATATTGATTGCGGTGTCGGTTTAAACATGTTTTGGCATTGTTTCAAACAGAGTAACATTGAAAACGGCCGCCAACCCTGCAAAGCGTAAAGAATAAGGTGAAAAATTTGGGAAATAAATAAAAAAGGAGTACCTTTGCACCGATTTTTATGCTTCATTTACTACTATGGGGAAAAGAATTAGAAAACTAAAGAACGTGAGGCTTCACCGCGAAGGTACCGACACGCTGGTCTACGGGCTGGTGGCCATCGTCGCCGTCGCGATGATTCTTTGGGTCTACGTCGACTGCAAGGCGTGGTTTTGGGCGTTCGTCTTGGTTTTCGGAACGATTTATAGCATAGTGGTGAATTTCTTCCGTTGTCCAAAACGATATTACGACGGCGATACGGAAAAGATCGTCGTGGCCCCGGCCGACGGCAAGGTGGTGGTTATCGAGGAAGTGGTAGAAGACGAATATTTTCACGACAAGCGCCTGATGATAAGCATATTCATGAGCCTGTTCAACGTGCATGCCAATTGGTTCCCCGTTGACGGCAAGGTGAAATTCGTACATCATCGCAACGGCAACTACCATAAGGCTTGGCTGCCGAAGGCGAGTGAGGAGAACGAACACGCCGACATAATGCTCGAGACACCTGAAGGCGAGGAGATATTGTGCCGTCAGATAGCCGGAGCCGTGGCCCGCCGCATCGTAACTTACGCCAAAGCGGAGGAAGACTGCTACATAGACGAGCACTTGGGCTTCATCAAGTTCGGTTCGCGCGTCGACGTTTACCTGCCTTTAGGCACCGAAGTCTGCGTGAAGATGGGCCAAAGCACCACCGGCGATAAGACCGTAATAGCAAGGCTGAAATAAAAAGTAGACAAGCAGACAAGTAGACAAGCAGACAAGATATTTGGATAATTTAAGGATAAGTGGTGGTAAATGATATATAAATCAGACGAAGCATATAGCTTGTCTGCTTGTCACTGGTTACTTGTCCACTGAATAAAAAAATGATAAAAAAACATATTCCCAACACCATTACATGCTGCAACCTCGTTTCAGGTTGCGTCGCTACGGCGTTCGCATTCGGCGGACAGCTTGACATGGCGCTGCTGTTTATCGTCATAGGAGCTGTGTTCGACTTCTTCGACGGCATGAGCGCACGCCTTCTCGGAGTTTCTTCGCCGATAGGAAAAGAGCTTGACTCGCTGGCCGACGACGTAACGTTCGGCGTGGCTCCGGCCACGATGCTGTTCTTCGAACTTGGCGTAATGGACTATCCCTCGTGGCTCGAACCGGCGCGCACGGTGCTTCCTTTCTTTGCTTATGTCATGGCGGCGTTCTCCGCGTTGAGGCTTGCCAAGTTCAATCTCGACGAGCGTCAGGCAATGGGATTCATCGGATTGCCTACTCCGGCCAACGCTCTTTTTTGGGGGTCGCTTACCGTCGGTGCCGTCGACTGGCTCGAGTCGTCGCCTTACATGGTGCTTGTAGTGCTGGCCCTCGTGCTTGTCAGTTGCTACGTCATGGTGGCAGAGTTGCCCATGTTTGCGCTTAAGTTCAAGCATTGGGGCTGGAAGGGCAACGGGCTTAAGTATGTTTTCATTATCTCTTGCGTACCGCTGTTATTGATATTCAGGTTATCTGCATTTGCGATAATCGTGGCTTGGTACGTAGTATTGTCGATTTACGCTAACACAAAAAACGATAAGCGATGGTAGCCTTTCTGCTTAACTTCATATTGGTGATCGTATTCGTCGCTTTCATCGTGGTGTGCGTAACGGCTTACCGCATATACCGCTCGTTCCATAACATCAAGAGGAAATTCACTTCCGGATTCAAGCATGCCCAAGAAACGGCCGACTCAGGACGGCGGCACGATTCCCGACGGGCGTGGACTGGCGGCGAGGTTATAATCGACAGACGCTCGCCAGACGAGGCGAAACGTAAGATTTTCTCAAAGAACGAAGGCGAATACGTCGACTTCGAGGAAGAGAAGTGACGGCAGTCGGGCCGTTGTCTCGGCATGCCTTGTTACATCCTGCTTAATACTGATAAAAACATAACAAACTTAAAAACAAGAAAGACAATGAGAAAAATCCTTTCCTTAGTTTGCGCCTTCATGCTTGCGATGGGTGCTAATGCGGCCGGCGACGATAAGTACGGCCACTTGTACGTCGGCTTGCCGTTTGATATGCCGCAGGTGACGGCACCCGTGTTTCCCGCAAACGAAGTAAACCTGAAAGACTTCGGGGCCAAAGGCGACGGCTCGTCGCTATGCACCGACGCTTTTGCCAAAGCCATCGACGCACTTGAAAAGCAAGGCGGAGGCAAACTTGTAGTGCCCCAGGGCGTATGGTACACTGGACCGATAACGCTGAAAAGCAATATCAACCTGCATCTTGAAAAAGGCGCGATAATACTCTTCTCGCCAGATCTCGACCTATACATGCTCATCGACACCTCGTTCGAGGGGCTTGACACGCGCCGCTGCCAGTCGCCCATCTCCGGCTACGACCTTGTGAACGTGGCCATAACCGGCGACGGAGTGATTGACGGCAACGGTGAATACTGGCGTCCGGTGAAGCGCGAGAAGGTGACCGACAAGCAGTGGAAGACGTTCCTTTCACGCGGAGGCGCACTGAAAAATCCCAAGATGTGGTTCCCGTCGGCAGGCGCGCTGAAGGGCGACTCGATGGCAAACATGAACGTTCCGACGGGAGTGAGGAGCGAAGCCGAGTGGAACAGCATAAAGCATTACCTGCGCCCGGTGATGGTAAGCCTCGTAAAGTGTAAGAACGTTTGGCTCAACGGCGTGATATTCCAGAATTCCCCGGCGTGGAACATTCATCCGCTGATGTGCGAGAACGTGCTCGTTGAGGACGTGCAGGTAAGGAATCCGGCCTTCGCCCAAAACGGTGACGGTATCGACCTTGAGTCGTGCAAGAACGCACTGATAGTAAACTCAACGTTCGACGTCGGCGACGACGGCATCTGCATCAAGTCAGGCAAGGACGAAGACGGGCGCAAGCGCGGCATACCTTGCGAGAACGTGATAGTAAACGGATGCACGGTGTTCAAGGGCCACGGCGGATTCGTAGTTGGCAGTGAGATGAGCGGCGGCGTGAAAAACGTCTACGTGTCCGACTGCCAGTTTACAGGCACCGACGTAGGCCTGCGCTTCAAGAGCACGCGCGGCCGCGGCGGAGTAGTGGAGGGCATTTACATCAGCAACATCTCGATGTTCGACATACAGACTGACGCCATCACCTTCGACCTGTATTACGGCGGCAAGTCTGCCGTGGAAGCACTTGAGGACGGCGACGAGCAGAAGCAACAGAACGTGCCTGCGTACAAGGTGGACGAGACTACGCCCTGCTTCCGCGACATATACATCAACCACGTGGTATGCCGCCGCGCACGCCGCGCCGCCTACTTCAACGGTTTGCCTGAAATGCCGGTGAAGAACGTACAGATAACCGACCTCGAGGTGAACAATGCTAAGGAGGGCATCGTGATAAACAACACCGACGGAGTGAAGCTCGAGAACATCAGCGTAAGCTCTGAAACGCCTGCGTTCAACGCCAAAAACTCCACCAACGCCACTGTGAACGGCAAGGTGTACGACAAGATTGACGGCTCGGGAATAAAGATAAACTTATGATGTTGCCGACATTCAGGCAACATCTTAATACGGTAACGCCCCGGTGGCCACGCTTATGGCTGCCGGGGCGTTACCGTTCGTTCTCCTTCTGGTTTTATAAGTCCGCTGCTGCGGCTCATCTTACACTCTTCACCGTGCGGCAGGTGCCGTCGGCATACTTGTCCACTCTTATGTTCACGCCGTTGGTATTTGCGCTGATGCTGCGGCCTGACAAGTCGTAATACCTTGTCTCTACGGGCTTGGCGGCCGTCTCGACCTCGGTTACGCCCGTGGTCAGGGGCGCTCCAATGGTGATGTCGTAGCAAGCCTTGTCGGTCATGAACATGTCCTTTTCATTATCGTAATACAGGTTTGACCAATACAAGCCGTCGGCCATCGTGTACGAGCCGTCGGCGTTCAGCTTGAACTCGCAGCGGTTGTTAATTTCGGCCGTGAGGTCGCTCTCGTTGGGATTAGTGATGCCGTCGGTGACGTATATCATGGTGCTGCGGTCCACCTTGTTGCAGTCTGCAAAGATGCCGCCGTTCTCCGAATATGGCATGAACACCCATATTTCGGGATAATACGGCATTACTCCCTTCATGAAATGGCCTCCGAGGCGAGGGCTTTCATAATCTATCACGGTAGACTCCACCTCCTTCACGCCGTCGGCCGTGCGGATCTTGGCCGTAAGGCGGCGTTCCACCGGCTTGTTGAACACCGACTCGTCGTCAGCACGGTATATCGAAAACGGCGTACAGGCTTTGCAGCGGAATATATAAGGTGTCGATCTTCTCCTGCACATAGAAGCAGTTTTCCGTGCCAAATACGGGGTCTTGCTTGAGGTTGAACGTAAGGTAATAGTCATACACGAGGTCGAAATCTCCCAAGTTGAAGTAATACTCATGCCCGTCGTAAATGCCTAGAGGCTGGTCGTTTTCCACCGTAAACTGCGCGCCGTCTGCACTCAGGCCGCCCTTTAGCTACATCGTGTCGGGACGATGCCCGTGGCTAAGAACGCCGGGAAATACAGCTCGCCGTCGGCTGTGGCCACGCATTTCTCCATTGAGATCTTGCTTAATGACAAGTTAGTCCTCGAGGTTACGGAGTCGACGTTTTCGCCCCTTACGAAGAAGTATTCGCACTGCTCGCCCTCGGGAGGCTCGCTGATGGGGTGCTTCTCCTGTGCCACGGCACTCATTACAGACATGAATGTCGCGGCTAAAAGTAAAATTTTTCTCATGTGATAAAAAATAAAAGTATATTATTCTCAAAAACAACAGCACTGCGTAAGCCGTGAATCTTGCATAAGAATACAGCGGTTGCAAATTTACGGCATTAACGCCGTCCGTGCAAATTATCGGCGTTAAAACAGCTTGCGTTAACGTCAAAATGCCAAGACCTTACCTTTCGCATTGTAAGAGGATACCTTTTAAGCCGCAAAAGGTCACCTTTCGGCATGCGAAAGGCAACCTTTTACAACGCAGCCGCTAAATGGCTGACGGTCAGATGCATACGCCGGCAGGGCTTAACTCCTGCAAGACGCTGCGCAAAACGGCTGCAATGATTGTCATCCTGTCAAATCTTTATTACCTTGATACCTATAACATACTAAGACATTCATTTATACCTAATCGTTGACACTACCAAAAAACAATGTGCCGTTTTGCTTATCACGAGTGCAAAATTACGGCATTTTTTAAGCATAACAATCATTTGACTGACATAAATCCATTATATTTTATGGTTTTCTTGCTGTTGGTATAATAGTTCGGACCTGTGCTTTCAATGCGCAACCTGTAACGGTTCTGCCGGTTACGGAATGTAAGTTCGGCAAAATTTTTTATTTTTTGTTCCAGATATACGCTTCACGGTCGATTAAGAAAACTTAACATCGGCGAACACGTTGTCATACAACGGTTTGGAGCTTTTGCGCCGGCGTCGCTGCTATTTTTTCATGCCAATAGTTTGGCAGTCTCGTTTTTTCGCCTTAACTTTGACGCTCCAACCGGATTACTCCTATTTCGATAACAGACATGCAAGACTTCGTTCACTTACACGTACATACGTATTACAGCATACTCGACGGCCAGGCCAGCGTAAAGCGGCTTGTAGACAAGGCCATAGCCGACGGCATGCGCGGCATGGCCGTGACCGACCACGGCAACATGTTCGGCATCAAGGAGTTCTTCAACTACTGCAAGAAGAAGAACGGAGAGCTGCGCGAGCAGGGCAAACCGGAGTTCAAGCCCATACTGGGCTGCGAGATGTACGTGGCCCGACGGACGAAGGAAGACAAGGTGAAAGACCTGGGCGACCAGGGCGGTTACCATCTCATCGTGTTGGCGAAGAACTATAAGGGCTACAAGAATCTTATTAAATTAGTAAGCCGCGCGTGGGTCGACGGCTTCTATATGCGCCCGCGTACCGACCGCGCCGACCTTGAGACGTACCACGAGGGGCTGATAGTCTGCTCGGCGTGCATAGCCGGCGAGGTGCCGGCAAAGATACTTAAGGGCGATATCGAGGGTGCCGAAGAGGCCTTGCAGTGGTACAAGCGCGTGTTCGGCGACGACTATTACCTCGAGCTGCAACGCCATCAAGTCAAGGATCCGCACCAGCGCGCCAACCGCGAAACTTATCCCCTGCAGCAGAAAGCTAACAAGGTGTTGATGCAGTTTGCCGAGAAATACGGCGTGAAGTTGGTGTGCACCAACGACTGCCACTTCGTAGACGAGGAGAACGCCGAGGCCCACGACCGCCTGCTCTGCCTGTCGACCAACAAGGAGCTTGACGACCCCAACCGCATGCTTTACTCCAAGCAAGAGTGGTTTAAGACGCGAGAGGAGATGACCGAGGTGTTCGCCGACGTGCCCGAAGCACTGGCGAATACGTGCGAAGTGCTCGACAAGGTGGAGACGTACAGCATCGACCACGCCCCGATCATGCCCTTCTTCCCCATTCCCGAAGAGTTCGGCACGGAGGAGGAATATAGGAAGAAGTTCACAGAGGAACAGCTCTACGACGAGTTTACGCAAGACGAGAACGGCAACGTGGTGCTCTCGCGCGAGGAAGGCGAGAAGAAGATAGCCAAGCTCGGAGGCTACGACAAGATATACCGCATAAAGTTCGAGGCCGACTATTTGGCCAAACTGGCCTACGAAGGGGCCAAGCGGCTCTACGGCGACCCGCTCTCCGACGAGGTGAAAGAGCGCGTCAACTTCGAGCTTTACATAATGAAGACGATGGGTTTCCCGGGCTACTTCCTCATTGTGCAAGACTTCATCAACTCCGCCCGCGACCAGCTGGGCGTCATGGTAGGTCCTGGCCGTGGTAGCGCCGCCGGCTCCGTGGTGGCCTACTGCTTGGGAATCACGAAGATAGACCCCATAAAATACGACCTGCTGTTCGAGCGTTTCCTCAACCCCGACCGTATTTCGTTGCCCGATATTGATACCGACTTCGACGACGACGGACGCGGAAAGGTGCTCGACTGGGTTACCGAAAAGTACGGCGCCGACAAGGTGGCCCACATTATTACATACGGCACCATGGCGACGAAGCTCGCCATCAAGGACGTGGCCCGCGTCGAGAAGTTGCCCCTTGACGAGTCAAACCGCCTCTGCAAGGCCATCCCCGACCGCCTGCCCGACGGCCTTAAGATGAACCTTACCAACGCAATCAAGTGCGTGAAGGAGCTGCGCGAGGCCGAGGCTTCGCCCGATCCGCGCCTGCGCGAGACCATTGAGTACGCCAAGATGCTTGAAGGCAACGTGCGCAACACCGGCATCCACGCCTGCGGTACCATCATCTGCCGCGACCCGATAAGCGACTGGGTGCCCGTATCTACCGCCGATGACAAGGAGACGGGCAACAAGCTGCTCTGCACGCAGTATGAAGGCAGCGTCATCGAGGAGACCGGACTCATCAAGATGGACTTCCTCGGGCTAAAGACATTGTCGATACTTAAGGAGGCGGTGGAGAACATCCGCCTCACCACGGGCAAGGTGATCGACCTCGACACCATACCAATCGACGACCCCGAGACCTACAAACTGTACAGCGAAGGCCGCACGATAGGTACCTTCCAGTTTGAGTCTGCCGGCATGCAGAAGTACCTACGCGAGCTGCATCCTACCGTCTTCGAGGACCTCATAGCCATGAACGCCCTCTACCGGCCCGGTCCTATGGACTACATACCGCAGTTCATCGAACGCAAGCGCGACCCGTCGAAGATAACGTATGACATCCCTTGCATGGAGAAATACCTCAAGGACACTTACGGAATCACCGTCTATCAAGAGCAGGTCATGCTCCTCAGCCGCCAGCTTGCAGGCTTCACGCGAGGCCAGAGCGACACGCTGCGCAAGGCGATGGGTAAGAAGCAGATAGAGAAGATGAACCATCTTGAGGGGCTCTTTTACGAAGGCGGCGAGAAAAACGGCTACAAGCACGAGGTGCTCCACAAGATATGGGAAGACTGGAAGAAGTTCGCCAGTTACGCATTTAACAAGAGTCACGCCACATGCTACTCGTGGGTGGCCTACCAGACGGCATATCTTAAGGCACACTATCCGGCTGAATACATGGCCGCCAACATGAGCCGCAACGTTGCCAACATAACTGAAATAACGAAGCTCATGGACGAATGTAAGGCCATGGGCATCAAGACGCTCGGCCCCGACGTGAACGAGAGCCGCCGGAAGTTCAGCGTCAACAAGCAGGGAGCCATCCGCTTCGGCCTTGCCGCGATAAAAGGCATGGGCACGGCGGCCGCCGAGGCCATAATAGAAGAACGCGAGAAGAACGGTCCATACAAGGACATCTTCGACTTGGTGCAGCGCGTAAACCTCTCGGCCTGCAACCGTAAGTGCTTCGAGAGCCTTGCGTTGAGCGGCGGACTCGACAGCTTCGGAATAAAGCGCGAGAGCTACTTCGACCGCAACGCTAAGGGAGACGTGTTCCTTGACACGCTCGTCCGTTACGGCCAGCTGTACCAACAGGAGAAGAACGCGGCCCAAAACTCGCTCTTCGGGGGTATGGACGAGGTGGACATCGCCACTCCGCCGATACCAGAAGGGGACACGTGGAGCACGATAGAGAAGCTCAACCGCGAGCGAGACCTCGTGGGAATATACCTTTCGGCACATCCGTTAGACGATTTCGAGGTGGTGCTTAACAACATGTGTAACACCCATTGCTCAGAGCTTGCCGACAAACAGGAGCTTTCAAAGAAGCAGGAAGTGGTTTTGGGCGGCATCGTGACGATGGTGCGCAGTAAGTTTACGAAGACGGGCAAGCCGTGCGGCTTCGTTACGATAGAAGACTTTGAAGGCTCGGGCGAGCTGGCTTTCTTCGGCGAAGAATGGGGCAAGTGGAACGGCATGCTCATCGAAGGCAGTTCGGTAATGGTCAAGGCGCAGTTCGTGCCGCGTTTCCGCGGCAGCGACATGATGGATATGCGCGTTACCGACATACAATACCTGCAGACCGTCAAGGACATGCAGATAGAGCGATTGACGATAACCCTCGACGCCGGACGCATCGACGAAACTACCGTATCAGACCTCGTATCGGTAATAAACGGCAGCCACGGCAACACGCAACTTTATTTCCAAGTGTACGACGGTGCCTCCACAAGGCCGTTCATGCTAAGGAGCCGCAAAGAGAAAATATACATCAACCGTGAACTGATAGCATTCATCAAGAGCAATGAGGCACTGGGGTATAAGATAAATTAAAAAGTAGTAAGTAGTAAAGGAGTATGATAGTAAAGTGAAAATGTATGATAATTATGAGACATTGAGTATGTGAATAAACTCAGCATATCTGCTTCGCTCCTTTTACTCCTTACTACTTTACTTCTCAAAACACAATAATTCATTAATCATAAACAAATAAACAATGGAAGTAAAAATCACAAACGAGAACTTTGAAAGTTTTAAGAACGGCAATCTGCCTTTGGTAGTAGACTTTTGGGCAACATGGTGCGGCCCCTGCAAGGCTATCGCGCCCATCGTAGGCGAACTTGCCGAGGAGTATGACGGCAAGGTGGTAGTTGGCAAGTGCGACGTTGAAGAGGCCGACGAAATCGCAATGCAGTTCGGCATCCGCAATATCCCGACGATCCTGTTCATTAAGAACGGCGAGGTTGTCGACAAGTTCGTAGGCGCTACGACGAAGGCAAAGCTGAAGGAAAAGTTCGACGCCCTGCTGTAAGCCGAGGCGTTATCGTGAAAACGGAAAGGGTCTGAGCCGCAATGCTCAGGCCCTTTTTATATGCCGGTTCGCGTCCTGTGGCGCAATGTGTTTTTATACGTTTGTAATTTGTTGATAGTCAGTGCGCTTGTAAAAGGCCGCCTTTTGTGATGTAAAAGACGGCTTTTTATGCGCTGAAAGGTTGCCTATTGCACGCCGAAAGGTTGCCTTTTCGGAAAACGACTGTCGGCGTGATTCAAACTAAAAAATATCATGTAAGGGAAAGTGTATGATATTTTTTATCAAATGTAAAATGAGAAAATGGAGAAAAGTATTACCTTTGCGCGCACATTACATTTTATCTAAAGAAAATAAGAAAGCCGTATGAACTGGATTATTCTGATTGTTGCCGGATTCTTTGAATCCGGCTTTGCTTTTTGTTTGGGGAAGATGAAAGAAGTGTCAGGCACCGAATGGTATTTATGGGGTGCCGGGTTTCTTGTCAGCCTTGCGCTGAGCATGACGCTGCTTGCCAATGCAGTACAGACGTTGCCTATCGGTACTGCCTATCCCGTGTGGACGGGTATCGGCGCGGTAGGTACGGTCGTGCTGGGCATTGTGTTTTTCCACGAGCCTGCATCGTTCCTCCGCTTGTTCTTCATCACCACGTTGATAGCTTCGATTGTGGGATTGAAAATTGTATCACATTAAAACAATGCCGCGTATGGATTGGGTTATCTTGATTGTCGCCGGACTGTTTGAAACGGTTTTCGCCTTTTGTCTTGGCAAGATGAAAGACTTGAAGGGCAGGGCATACCGTCTGTGGTCTGTCGGTTTTATCGGCTGCCTTATCGTCAGCATGTGGCTGCTTGCCGTTGCGGTGCAGACCATACCTATCGGCACGGCCTATCCCGTGTGGACTGGCATAGGAGCGGTGGGTACGGTTCTGCTCGGCATCGTATGTTTCCATGAACGGGCGTCGTTTGCCCGCATATTCTTCATGGTCACGCTGATTGCGTCTATTATTGGTCTGAAAATGGTTTAAACGACAACGCGGAATATGTTTAACGTGAGTTCGATGTAAGAACCTTACGCAATAAGCCTGCTTTTGTCAATGATGTCGATATTCATAGACGGCTT
>CALUFN010000006.1 GCA_944319945.1 uncultured Prevotella sp. | reverse complement strand
CAACTACAAATATACGACTTTTACGGCAACTTCCTCTTTTTGCAAATGAACATCCAACAGATTTGCGGATGAACCGCCTTCGCAGCCGTGCCGTCATCCGTCGGCGGCACCGCCGTCGGGCGCATAGCGGCCCAGCTCTTGGTATTTCTTGCGGTAGGCCTTAGGCGTAAGCTCCATTTCCTTGCGGAACGCCTTAGAGAAATGGAACTGGTCGTAATAACCCAGACGGAAGGCTATCTCCTTGATTTTCAGCGTAGAGAACTGCAGGTATGAGCATGCCCTCTGTATCTTCAGCGAACCGTAATACTCCATCGGCGCAAACGACGTGCGCCCGGAGAACAGCGCGCTGAAGCGCGACGCCGAGTAGCCCACGCTCGAGGCTATGTCGTCGAGGGTGAGAGTCTGCTCGAGATGGTCTTTCATGTAGGCGATGCTCGCCTGCACTACGTCGTCGCCCCTTATCTTCTTTATCTCGCGAAACTGGTTGACGTATTTCAGCGAGGCGAGAAAGTGCATCAGGCAGAAGCTGACGTACTCAAGGTTGTCGGGGCTGTAGCCCGTCTCGAGGTTGCGGTACATCTCCTCGAACAGGCTGAAGCGGTCAGAGTAGCGGCTGCGGTCAGACTCCTCGATGTGTATCACGCGGCCCGTTATCCCGGCAAACATGTCGGTGCGCTCGCCGCAGAAGTGCAGCCAGTAGATGCTCCACGGGTCGGCGTCGTCGGCCCCATAGGCGTGGGGCCTGCCGGCAGGCAGTATGAAGGCGTGGTTGGGGCCCAGTACGTACCTCTCGCCCCCGAGCCTCACCCAGCCCACTCCGCGCTCGCAGTATACCAGCACGTTCTCGGCGCAGCCTTCGTCGCGCTCGCGGTAGTGCGACCGCGCGTAGGGGTAATAGCCTATGTGGGTCACGAAGAGCTGCCGGGTTATCGTGTTCTGCTCCATCATGTGGCGTATGCTGTAAGGCGTCACTATGGCCTTCTCGCCCTTGAAGCCCTCCGCCATCTTCTCGGCCTGCATGTTTCGATGTTTACGTATTTATAGTAAAATTCTACATTTTGCACGTTCAATTGCCTAATATCGCCGCATATCAGCCGCAAAGATAGTAAAATATTACATGTTTTCGGCAAATCCTTGCATTTTTTATCGTCCGTTTTGTAGTACCTTTGCATTCGGAAATAAAACATTACGACTTATCATGAAAACGAATCCTACAAGTGTCAGCAACACTTCTTACCTATTGCTGATTTCGCTCGTCTCGGCCATGGGCGGCCTGCTCTTCGGCTACGACTGGGTGTTGGTGGGCGGGGCTAAGCCCTTCTACGAGGTGTTTTTCGGCATCACCGACTCTCCAGTGATGCAGGGTTGGGTAATGGGCAGCGCCATTCTCGGCTGCCTCGTCGGCGTGATGGTGGCCGGCAGCCTGGCCGACCGCTACGGACGCAAGCCTCTCATGGTGGCGGCCTCGCTGGTGTTCATAGCCGCCGCTGCTGGCACGGGAGCCGTCAGCTCGCTCGGCTGGTTCATCTTTTTCCGCATACTTGGCGGCGTGGGCATAGGCATCGCCTCCAACCTGTCGCCGATGTACATAGCCGAGGTGTCGCCGGGCAGCGTGCGCGGCCGTTTCGTCTCAATCAACCAGCTCACCATAGTGCTCGGCATACTAGGCGCGCAGGTGGTCAACTGGCTCATAGCCGAGCCTGTGGAGCCGGGCACGGACATCGCCGCCACGTGGAACGGACAGATGGGGTGGCGCTGGATGTTCTGGTCGGGAGCAGTGCCGGCCGCTCTCTATTTCGTCCTGCTCTTCATCATCCCCGAGAGTCCGCGCTGGCTCGCCACCACGGGTAAGCACGCCGCTGCCGCTGCCGTGCTACGCCGCATAGGCGGCGACGGCTACGCCGAGAGCGAGCTTGAGGCCATCCGCTCGTCGCAGCAGCGTAAGGAGGAGAAGGCCCGTTTCGCAGACTTGTTCAAGGGTAAGATGCCGGGCATACTGCTCATAGGCGTCGTGGTGGCCGCCTTCCAACAGTGGTGCGGGCTCAACGTTGTGTTCAATTACGCCCAAGAGATATTCGCCGCAGCCGGCTACGGCGTGTCCGACATTCTCTTCAACATCGTCGTCACGGGCGTCACCAACGTCATTTTCACCTTCGTCGGCATGTACACCGTCGACCGTCTCGGCCGCCGCTCGCTCCTGCTGTTCGGTGCCTCGGGCCTCGCCTGCGTGTATATCCTTATGGGCTTGTGCTATTATTTCCACATCACGGGCTGGGCCGTACTGCTCATGGTGGTGCTCGCCATAGCCTGCTACGCCATGACGCTTGCGCCAGTCACATGGGTGGTGATCTCCGAGATCTTCCCCAACCGCATCCGCGGCATGGCCATGGCCGTGTCTACTTTCGCCCTCTGGGCCGCCTGCTTCGTGCTTACGTACACCTTCCCGCTGCTCAACGCCGGCCTCGGTGCTTACGGCACGTTCTGGCTTTACGCCGCCATCTGCGTGCTCGGCTTCGCCTTCATCAGGGCGCGCCTGCCCGAGACAAAGGGCAAGTCGCTCGAGCAGATAGAGCGCGAACTTACCGAATAGATGCTGGCAGACAAGTGACGAGCAGACAAGTTGACGGCAACAAGACATTAGGCTTTAACTTCTAAGCCTGCGCAGCCGAGCTATAACTTCTTTAAAATTTTTAACTTCTAAAAAACAAAATGGAAAAAATCACAGAATATCTGATACGCCCCACGGTAACCGAAAAAGGCATAGTGAGGGCTTGGCAGGAAACGGTCAACCTGCCGACATACGCCATAGGCGAAGAGGAAAAGAACCCGATGTTTCTCGAGAAGCGCGTTTACCAGGGCAGTTCGGGCGTGGTTTACCCTTATCCCGTGGTCGAAAAGATCTCCGACGAGAAGCACGACCGCCCCTACCGGGCATTCTTCATCGAGAACGAATACCTGAAGATAATGGTCTTGCCCGAGCTGGGAGGTCGCGTGCAGATGGCCTACGACAAGGTGCACGGCCGCCACTTCGTGTATTACAACCAGGTAGTAAAGCCTGCCTTAGTAGGACTTACCGGCCCGTGGATATCCGGCGGCATAGAGTTTAACTGGCCCCAGCACCACCGCCCCAGCACATACTTGCCCACAGACTGCATGATAGAGGAGCACGCCGACGGCGGCAAGACCGTCTGGTGCAACGAGGTGGAGCGCATGTTCGGCCTTAAGGGCATGCAGGGCTTCACCCTTCGCCCGGGCAAGTCGTACTTGGAAATCAACGTGAAGGTGTACAATCGCACGCCGTTCCCACAGACTTTTCTTTGGTGGGCCAATCCCGCCGTAGTCGTCAACGACCATTACCACTCGGTGTTTCCGCCCGACGTACACGCCGTGTTCGACCACGGCAAGCGCGACGTGTCAAACTTCCCCATAGCCACGGGCGTGTATTACAAGCAGGATTATTCGGCCGGGGTAGACATTTCGAAGTATAAGAACATCCCGGTGCCAACGTCTTACATGGCCATAGAGTCGCGCTTCAACTTCGTCGGAGGCTATGAGGAGCACCTGCACGCAGGCCTGCTCCACGTGGCAGACCACCACGTGTCGCCCGGAAAGAAGCAGTGGACGTGGGGATGCGGCGACTTCGGCAAGGCGTGGGACCGCAACCTGACCGACGAGGACGGACCTTACATCGAGCTGATGACCGGCGTCTACACCGACAACCAGCCCGACTTCACTTGGCTGCAACCGTATGAAGAGAAGGCATGGACGCAATATTTCATGCCTTACGCCGAGGTGGGCTACGTCAAGAACGCCTCAAAAGACTTCGTGATTAACCTCGAGGTGGAAGACGGCAAGGCGCATATCATAGTCTACGCTACGGCCGAACAGCCCGACATTACCGTAAAGCTGACCGACGCTTCGGGACAAGTGATATTCCGTCAGGAGACCAACGTCTCGCCCGAACGCGTGTTCAAGGCTGAGACTGACGCCTGCGGCTACCGCCCCGAAGACCTCACCCTGATCGTCAGCGACGCCGAAGGTAAAGTACTGTTGGCCTACCGTGCCGACAAGCCCGCCATCAAACCGACGCCCGAACCGGCAAAAGCGGCCAAGCTGCCGGAGGAGATTTCGTCAATCGAACAGCTCTTCCTGACCGGCCAGCACTTGGAACAATACCGCCACGCGACATACAATCCGCTCGACTACTACAAGGAGGCGCTGCGCCGCGAGCCGGGCGACATACGCTGCAACAACGCCGTAGGCTTGCTGCTGCTGCGCCGGGGCAAGTTCGTCGAGGCCGAAAAGCACTTCCGTCGGGCCGTGGCCACGCAGACCGAACGCAACCCCAACCCGTATGACGGCGAGCCTTACTACAACCTGGGGCGCAGCCTTAAGATGCAAGGACGCTACGACGAGGCCTACGACGCATACTTCAAGGCCACGTGGAACGCCGCTTGGCAGGACGCCGGATACATGGGCGTGGCCCAGATTGACTGCATCCGAGGCGACTGGGGCCTAGCACTCGAGCACGTGGAACGCTCGCTCGTGCGCAACTGGCACAACCATAAGGCGCGCCAGCTGAAAGCCTCGATCCTGCGGCATCAGGGCCGTAGCGAAGAGGCTTTGGCCTTCATTACCGACTCGCTGGCCATCGACGGGTTCAACCTCGGCTGCCGCTTCGAGCATTACTTCATAACGGGCGACGCCGCAGAGCTTGACCGCATAAGGACGATGCTCAACGGACTGGCGTTCAACTACATGGAATATGCGTTCGACTTTGCCGACGCCGGACTATACGATGAGGCGCAGACTATAATGTCGGCATACGTAGACGGCGCGGCCGAGGTGTATCCCATGACCGCCTACATGCTGGGATACTTCGCCTCGAAGGCAGGCGACGAGAAGGCGGCTAAGGCTTGGTACGAGCGCGCGGCGGAGCTTAAGCCCGACCGTTGCTTCCCCAACCGCATAGACGAAGTAAACGTATTGCAAGACGCAATGACGCTGAATCCTGCCGACTATAAGGCTCCTTACTACTTAGGCAACTTCTGGTACGCCCACCGCCGCTACGCAGAGGCGGTGGAATGCTGGGAGAAGTCGGTGGCCGTTAACGGCAAGTTTCCCACCGCCTTGCGCAATCTCGCCCTCGCATACTACAACAAACTTGACCGCAAGAGCGACGCACGCCGCCTGCTGGAGCGCGCTTTCGCCCTCGACACCACCGACGCACGCCTGTTCATGGAGCTTGACCAACTGTACAAGAAGACGGGAGTGAGCCACGCCGAGCGGCTAGCCATGATGGATAAGCACGCCGATCTGGTGGAGCAACGCGACAACCTGTGCATAGAGAGGATAACCCTGCTCAACCTGACAGGCCGCTACGAGGAGGCAAAAAGCCTGATAGCGGGCCGCAAGTTCCACCCGTGGGAGGGCGGCGAAGGCAAAGTGACGGCGCAATACGTGATCTGCCGAGTGGAACTTGCTAAGCTCGCGCTGGCCGAGGGGCGCCATGCCGACGCGCTGGAGCTGCTCCGTGAGACCGACGCCTACCCCCACAACCTCGGCGAAGGCAAGCTGATCAACGCCGAGGAAAACGAGGTAGACTACTACAAGGGCGTGGCTTACCGCGGGCTCGGCGACGAGACGGAGGCCGTAAGATGTTTCGTCAAGTCCACTAAGGGGCAGGCTGAACCTCAGCAGGCCTTCTTCTACAACGACCAGCAGCCTGACAAGATATTCTATCAGGGCCTGGCTTGGCGCGCTCTCGGCGACGAGGCGAAGGCCCGCAGCCGCTTCAACAAACTGATAGACCACGGCAAGAAGCATCTGTTCGACCACTGCCGCATAGACTATTTCGCCGTGTCACTGCCCGAGCTGGCCATTTGGGACGACGACCTCGACGTGCGCAACAGGGTGCATTGCTACTATGTCATGGCCTTAGGCTACAGCGGACTGGGTCAAGACAACTTGGCTGAGAAATATTATAACAAGGTGAAAGAGCTTGACGTAAACAAGCAGGTGTTCAGAAAATAAAGACTTAAGGAGATATGAAAGTTAACAGACTAATGCTTACGGCCGCCCTGCTGGTATGCTGGCTGACGGCCGTCAACGCCCGTAGCAAGAGCGAGATAAGCCTTGCAGGCACGTGGACCGTGGCGCTCGACAGTCTTGACCGGGGAATAAACGAAGGCTGGCAGCAGCGCGATTTTGCCGACGCGATAACGCTGCCGGGCACGCTTTGCGAGGCGGGCTACGGCACGCCGTGCACCACAAAGGCGGTGATGGAGAAGGAAACGTTTCTCGACCTGAAGCGGAAATACGACTACGTAGGCCCGGCATGGTACCGCCGTGAGGTGGAAGTGCCTGCCGACTGGCGCGGAAGCCGCGTGACGCTGTTGATAGAGAGGGCGCTGTGGCAGTCGCAGGTGTGGGTCAACGGCCGTAAGGCCGACGGCTTCTGCGAGAGCCTCACCACGCCCCACCGCTTCGACGTGGGCGCCCTGCTCAGGCCGGGAGAGAGAAACGTGATAGTAATACGCATCGACAACCGCATGCGTCACGACATATCCACGGGCCTGCTGGCCCACGCCTATACCAACGCCACGCAGACCCTGTGGAACGGCATGCTCGGACGTATGGCTCTCGTGGCCGACGACGAGGCCCGCATCGAGGAGCTGAGGCTCGTGCCCGACGTTGAGAACGGCCGCGTAAGCGTGCGCGTCAGCCTGTCGGCGGACGGCAAGCTGAAGCGCGGCCGGCTGACACTCTCGCTGCGCGACCCGTCGGGCAAGGCCATGCCCGACAAGGTGGTGGAGGCCGACGGCGGCGTGCTTGAGTTCGATTACGACATAAGCGAGCCAGTGCTATGGGACGAGTTCAACCCCGCCTTGTATGAAGCTACGGCCACGCTTGAGGCTAAGGGCGTGAAAGACGTGAAGAGCGCGGAGTTCGGCATGCGCCGGCTGACCGCCGACGGCCGGCAGCTGAAGATCAACGGCCGACGGCTCTTCCTGCGCGGCACGCTCGAGTGCTGCGTGTTTCCGCTGCTCGGATATCCTCCTACCGACGAGGCTAGCTGGCAGAAGGTGTTCGCCACGGCTAAGAGCTACGGCCTCAACCACCTGCGCTTCCACTCGTGGTGCCCGCCCGAGGCGGCCTTCCGCGTGGCCGACCGCATGGGCTTCTACCTCCAGGTGGAGCTGCCCGTATGGTCGCTCGACATCGGCAAGGAGCAGGCCGTGACCGACTTTCTACGCGACGAGGGCATGCGCATCATCCGTGAGTACGGCAATCACCCCTCGTTCTGCTTCTGGAGCATGGGCAACGAACTGCAAAGCGACTTCCGCACGCTCGACGGCCTGATGACCGCCCTGCGCAAGGAAGACCCGCGCCACCTGTACACCACGACGACGTTCACCTTCGAGAAAGGCCACGGCGACTGGCCCGAGCCTAACGACGACTTCTGGATATCGCAGTGGACGAAGAAGGGATGGGTGCGCGGACAGGGCGTGTTCGACGACCGCCCCGTCAGTTTCGACACCGACTACTCCGCCTCCGTCGAAGGCCTGCCCGTGCCCATAGTGACCCACGAGGTGGGGCAGTACAGCGTGTATCCCGACCTGAAGGAAATCAGCAAGTACACGGGCAACCTCGTCCCGGTGAACTTCATGGCCGTGAAGCGCGACCTTGAACTGAAGGAGCGCACGGAGTGGGCCGAGCAAAACCTCATGGCGAGCGGCAAGCTGGCCGCCATATTGTATAAGGAAGAGATTGAAAGGGCACTCAAGACGCCGGGCTTCAGCGGTTTCCAGCTGCTCGACCTGCACGACTTCCCAGGCCAGGGCACGGCCCTCGTGGGCCTGCTCGACGCCTTCTGGGACAGCAAGGGGCTGATAACTCCCGAAGAGTTTCGCCGCTTCTGCTCGCCCGTGGTACCCATGGCCCGCTTCGCTAAGGCCACATACACCAGCGACGAGACCTTCAAGGCCCGCTTCGAGGCGGCCAACTTCGGCGCAGACGCGCTGCAAGGCGTTACGCCCGTGTGGACGCTTACCGACGGCAAGGGTGGCATAGTGGCGCAGGGCAGCCTGCCCAAGCAGGACGTAGGCATAGGCAACGCCCTGCCATTAGGCAGCATATCGGTGCCCCTCGCAGGCGTGACCGAAGCAGAAAAGCTGACGCTAACACTGAAAATCGAAGGCACAGACTATCTTAACACATGGCCCGTGTGGGTGTATCCAGCCGAGACGGCCGACCCCGACGTAGACGTAATCTACACGCGCAGCTTCGACGAGGCCCGCCGCGCCCTGGCCGAAGGCAAGAAAGTGCTGCTCAATCCCGCCGCAGACGACCTCAACGGGCTTGAGGGTAAGTTCGTACAAGTGTTCTGGAGCCCTGTGCACTTCCCTAACCAGGCAGGCACGATGGGCATCTACTGCGACCCGTCTCACCCCGCCCTGGCCTGCTTCCCCACCGACGCGCACTCTAACTGGCAGTGGTGGGACGTGTGCAAGCGCGCCAAGACGCTCGTGCTCGACAGTCTCGACGCACGCATAGACCCGATAGTGCGCATGACGGACAACTTCTATAAGAACCGCAACCTCGCCTTAGTGTTCGAGGCAAAGGTGGGCGAAGGCCGCCTACTAGTGTGCAGTTCAGATCTTGCCGACAGTCTCGACGCTCGCCCCGTGGCGCGCCGTCTGCGCTACAGTCTGCTGCGCTACATGGGCTCGGAGGCCTTCCGCCCCGAGGCGGAACTCTCGTTCGACATGATAGAGAAGGCCTTCCACAACGTCAACCACACGGTCGTAGAGCGCAAGTCGATTTACGACTGACCCCGGATTTTTGTCCGTTTATATAACGTGCTGACATTCAGCACCTTGCCGCCGATAGGGCTTTGATTTTTGACACCTTTCGTCGGCCGCTTACGCCCGTACTTCCGCCTTGTGTCTGTCGCCGATGTTACGACCGGAATGTTTGTTGAAGATTACTCGAAAGCGGCAATTGGTACGAGCACATCTACGGCGTGCAGGCGGCCAAATGATACGTTTTTTGAGACAGGAACGGCACGACACCTCGCTCGGTTATAAAATCTTGGTAATCAAAGTGTTAACACGTTTATAACCAAAGGCATGCTTTCGTCCTCCGAAAGCATGCCTTTTACGTGCCCATAGGTTACCTTTCGCACGGCGAAAGGTAACCTCTTGCAAAGCCGCCGATAGGGCTTTGATTTTTGATATGCAACACGGCTGAAACCATTTTTTTACGTTTATTTATTGTAAATAAGATAAAAAGATGTATTTTTGCGCCAAATATGTATGACTGATGAAGTTGATTGACAAAATAAGGCGTGCGCTTGCGGCCGTGCTCAAGCCTTTTGAAAATTACGGAGCGTTCTTCGTTTTCATGTACGTGCTGGGCATGGTGGCGGTCAACGCCGTAGTGCCAGACAAGCGCGGATATCATGCTTACAGGCTGGCTCCCGAGGAGCTGTTCGTAGACGTGTGCCTGATAGGGCTGCTGCTGTGGGTGATGCCACGCGTGGTGGGGCTGTGGCTTAAGCGCGCGGTGTACGTGGCGGCGTATCTCGTGGCGCTGGTCGACGTGTACTGTTTCGTGAAGTTCGACACCACCATCACGCCTACGATGCTGCTGCTCGTGGGCGAGACCAACAGCGACGAGGCCTCGGAGTTTCTCGAGTCGTATGTGTCGCCGGGCATTGTGTTCAGCCGCGTGGGCTGGGTTTTGCTCGTAATGCTGGCTCACGCGGCGTGGGCGGCTATATACGGAAGTGGGAGACGAAAAGCGAAAAGTGAAAAGTCCTACGGCGGCGGGCGTTTCGCCCTTGTCCGTAATTTGCGCGTCAAGGCACGCGGAGTCTTCACTCTTCACTCTTCGCTCTTCACCAAAATCCGGCCGTGGGCGGCTTTGGCGTTAATATGCGTGTTCGTTTACTGCCTCGTTGTGGGCTGGCCTAACAAGGCGGCGTATGCCCGGCTGATGTCATACGACAACATCGGCGACGTGGAGCACGAGCTTACGCGCAAAGACTGCGCCGTGATGTTCCACCCCGTTTACCGCCTCGTGTTCAGCATTTACGCCAACGAGCTTACAGCCAAGCAGGTGAACAAGCTCGTGGCCAACATCGACAAGGCGCGGATAGACGGCTGCCTGTTTCGCAGCAAGAACGTGGTGCTCATCATAGGCGAGAGCTTCAACCGCCACCACGCCAGCCTCTACGGCTACGGCATGCCCACCACGCCGCGCCAGGAGGCGAGGGCCAAGAGGGGCGGACTGGTGCCGTTCAGCGACGTAGTGGCGCCGTGGAACCTTACGAGCTTCGTCTTCAAGTACCTCTTCTCGCTCTACTCGGTGGGCGACGAGGGCGAATGGTGCGACTATCCGCTCTTTCCGGAACTGTTCCGCAAGGCCGGCTACCACGTGACTTTCATTACGAACCAGTTCCTGCCGCAGGCTAAGGAGGCCGTCTACGACTTCAGCGGTGGCTTCTTTCTCAACAATCCGGAGCTTAGCCAAGCCATGTTCGACACGCGCAACAAAAGCCTTTACCGCTTCGACGGCAACCTATTAGGCGTCTACGACAAGCTGAAGAAGGAGAACGAGGAACACAACCTCATAATATTCCACCTCAAGGGGCAGCACGTTGACTACCGCACGCGCTTCCCGCGCGACCGCCGCCACTTCAACCCCGACGACTACGAGCGCCCCGACCTCAAGCAGAAGGAACTGCGCATACTGGCCGACTATGACAACGCCATACTCTACAACGACTCCGTGGTGGACCAGATAATACGCCGCTTCGAAGACGAGGAGGCCGTCGTCGTCTACGTGCCCGACCACGGCGAGGAGTGCTACGGCGAGGGAGTGCACTTCTACGGACGCATGCATTCCACCGAGATTACGGCCCGACTGGCGCGCGAGGAGTTTGACATCCCGTTCTGGATATGGTGCTCGCACGACTTCATGGTCAACAATCCCGACGTCTACGCCGAGATACGCAAGGCCCGCGACCGTCGCTACATGACCGACGCCCTGCCCCACCTGCTGCTTTACCTCGGCGGAATAAGCTCACCCCACTACCGTGACGACCTCAACATACTTAGCCCCGGGTATAACGAGAACCGACCGAGGATACTTAAGAACACTACCGACTACGACAAACTGGACTTCGGGAAGCAGAAGGAAGGGGCGTTATAAACAAGGAAACGATGGAAAAATCACTGCTATCGCTCGCCGAGTCGAAGGCCCTCAGGGGCATAGCCATACTCGGCATAATGCTGCACAACTACTGCCACTTTCTCGGCTTTGCCGTCAAGGAGAACGAATACACGTTCACGCAGGCCAAGCCCGAGATGCTGCTCGACCGGCTGATGCACGCCGACGGCAACCTGTTCGTCCACGTGCTGTCGTTCTTCGGGCACTACGGCGTGCCGGTGTTCCTCTTCATCAGCGGCTTCGGTCTCGTGATGAAGTATGAACGGAAGACGGAAGAGAGGGTGAGCGCGCTGCCCTTCACGGCCTACCATTACCTCAAGCTGCTGCGCCTGATGCTGCTCGGCTACGTGGCGTTCGCCGTCGTCAGCTACCTGCATCCGCACGGATACCACGGCTACACCTTCGGGCGCGTCATAGCGCAACTGCTGATGTACATCAACATCCTGCCCGCCCCCGACCACATCATCAAGCCCGGGCCTTACTGGTTTTTCGGCCTCATGCTGCAGCTTTACGTCGTTTACCGCCTCCTGATATACCGCCGCAGGCCGGTCAACGTGGTCATTCTCATCGCCGCGTGCTGGCTGGCTCAAGCCGTATTCACCCCGACGGCAGACCCCGGTGGCGAGATTCTCAACCGCATACGCTACAACTTCATCGGCGGCATACTGCCCTTCGGCGCCGGAGTGCTCTACGCCCGCTACGGCCGCAGCCTGCACCAGTGGGCTTACGCATTGACGGCGGTCGTGTCGGCCGTCGTGGTCTTCGCCGGCAGCTTCAGCTTCCAGGCGTGGCTGTGGGTGCCGCTGTTCATCGTTACGGGAGCCGTAGCCACGGTCAAGCTCATTCCCGCGAAGGCCCTTGCGCCGTGCGTATGGTTCGGAGCGATATCGTCAGCCCTGTTCGTCGTCCACCCAATAACGCGCGAAATCATCATCCCGATGTCTTACCGGGGGCATGTCTACACGGGACTCGTCGTCTACGTCATAGCCTCGATACTGCTCGCGTGGCTCTTTAAGTTAGCTTTCAGATACATACCGAAACCGAGACTGCGCCGATGAAACGACTAATACAGCTTTCAGACATAAGCCGCTACCGCGGCGAACTGATGGGCCTGGCGATGCTCTTCGTGATGTTCTTCCACGTATGGATGCCCAAGAGCAACGCCATGTACGGTCTCGTGCGCTGCGGCAACGTGGGTGTTGACATGTTCCTCTTCCTCAGCGGCATCGGCCTTTGGTACTCGTGGACTAAGGACCCGTCGCCGAAGCGCTTCTTCAAGAAGCGTTACCTCAGGGTGTATCCGGCGTGGCTGGTCATCGCCTGCCTGTTCTACATACCCAATTACCTTAACACTCCGGGCGGCGGATACAGCCCCGACCTGCCCAACCTGATAGCTAACATCCTCATAGGGTGGAGCTTTTGGCGGATAGACGACCTTACGTTCTGGTTCATCCCGTCGATAATGATGCTCTACACGTTCGCCCCTGCCTACATGAACCTCGTCATCCGCCATCCATCTTACCGCTGGTTGGCGGCGGCGGCGATGGTGCTTGCCGTCATGGTGCAGTATTATCCGCCCGTCCATCAGGCCGTAGGCCACCTCGAGATATTCTTCAGCCGCATCCCGATTTTCCTCATCGGAGTGAACTGCGGGGCTTGGGTGAAGGAGCGTCGCACCATAGACGGCGCAGCGATATGGCTCATACTGATAGTCTTCGCGATGAGCCTTATGATGTGCGTGGAGTTCGAGGAGTCGTGGCGGGGCCGCTTTCCGCTGTTCCTCGAGCGCATGGTCTACATCCCGTTGACGGTCTCGGGCATACTGCTTTTCGTCGAGCTGTTCCGCCACACGCCGCGCTTGGTGCTGCGAGGGTTGGCCTTCGTCGGCACGATAAGCCTCGAGCTGTACCTCATACACATTCAGTTCGTACTGAAACACGTCACCCCATACCGCCTCGGCTACCTGCTTACGGCGCTCGTCATGATAGCCGTGTCGCTCGTGTTGGCGTGGCTTCTGCACAAGATTATAGATAAAACAACGTCATACTTCAAAGGAGGAAATACGGGAAAGTGATATGACGACAAGCACGTCGGATTTTTCATTCTTCATTATTCATTCTTCATTTAAGACAAGATGAGCAGCATACTGAAACTGATACGCCCGCAACAGTGGCTTAAGAACGTGTTCGTGATGATACCGATGTTCTTCGGCGGCAGCCTGTTAGACCCCGGCGACATACGCGCCTCGGTGCTTACGTTCATGGCTTACAGCTTCGTAGCGTCGTCGGTCTACTGCTTCAACGACATAAACGACGTCGAGGCAGACCGCCGCCACCCAGTGAAATGCCGTCGTCCGTTGGCCTCAGGCGCGGTGAGCATGGGCACGGCGTGGGTGCTAATGGTGCTGATGCTGGTCGTTGCGGCGGCCTTTACGGCCATGCTCGGCGACCGGGAGCACGTGCTAAAGGTGGGCGCGGTGCTGCTGTTTTACTACATAATGAACCTCGCCTACTGCGCCAAGCTGAAGCAATACGCCATCGTCGACGTGTGCGTTGTGGCCTTCGGCTTCGTGCTGAGGGTGCTCGCCGGCGGCTTCGCCACCGACATCGTGCCGAGCAAGTGGTTAGTGCTGATGACGTTTCTGCTTACGCTTTTCCTCTCGTTCGCCAAGCGGAGGGACGACGTGTTGCGGATGAACGAGACGGGAGAGCCGCCCCGCAAGAACACCATACGCTACAACCTGACGTTCATCAACCAAGCCATCACCGTGTCGGCGTCGGTCACGCTGGTGTGCTACATCATGTACACGGTGTCGCCGGAGGTGGTGGCGCGCTTCGGTTCCGACATGCTTTACCTCACCTCGGTGTTCGTATTGCTCGGCCTGTTGAGGTACATGCAGATAACCGTAGTAGACAAGAAGAGCGGCGACCCGACGAAAATGGTGCTGCACGACAGGTTCACCCAGCTCGTGGTAGCTGCTTGGGCGCTCACCTTCCTGGTCATCATATACCTATTATAACATACCAAGCCTCTACCGGCAAACCCTTAAACAGAAACAAGAGATGGTTGACATGACTAAATATCCGTTAGGAAAGATTTACGCGTTCGACTTCGACGGCACGCTGACCCGCCGCGACACGCTCATCGAGTTCATACGTTTCGCCAAAGGCGACAAGGCCTTCGTGCTCTGCTTCTTGCGCTACCTGCCCTTGCTCGTGCTGATGAAGATTGGGCTTTACCCTAACTGGAAGGCCAAGCAGAAGGTGTTCTCACACTGCTTCAAAGGCATGACGGTCGACGACTTCAACGCCTCATGCGCCCGCTTCGCCGAGCGGAAGGCCGGTCTGCTGCGCCCGAAAGGTATGGAGAAGCTGCGCGAGGTGACGGCCGAAGGCTCCACGGCGGTCATCATAAGCGCAAGCGTGAACAACTGGGTGGAGCCGTTTTTCGCAGGGCTGCACGGCATTTACGTCATCGGGACAATGGTGGAGGAGCACGACGGAGTGCTCACCGGACGCTTCCTCACCAAGAACTGCTACGGCGAGGAGAAGGTTACGCGCCTGCTGCAGCTCTATCCCGAGCGCACCGAATACTGGCTTACGGCTTACGGAGACAGCCGCGGCGACGCAGAGTTGCTAAACTTCGCCAACGAGGGATATTACAAACCCTTTAAGTAATTTTCCGGGAATGTAAAGAATTTAAAGAAGTTAGAGAAGTTAAAGCCGTATGTCATGACGGCTGAGATATGCCAAACCAAACAATGAAAACAAACCCCGAGCCTGCGGCTAAGCCGCTAAGCATACGGCTTTAACTTCTTTAAATTCTCTAACTTCTCTAAATTCCATAATAAGAGAAAGACATGAAAAAGCTCATACAACTATTCAAGGTAAGGCGTGAGGAATGGTTGGCGTCGGCCGTCACGCTCGTAATGCTGCTCGCGCTCCACGCCCTCGTGATAGCGCGCAACTTCGACTTGTTCACCAAGACCAACGCCGGACACTGGACAGTGTTCATCAAAAACTTCACCGTGTCGGGCTTCGACCCAATCACTTACTCGGTGGTAACCTATTGGGAGCCTAACTACAATGTCTACCGCCACCCGTTGCTGTCGTTCATAGTATGGCCGTTGTCGCAGCTGAACGGCTGGCTCATGGACGCTACGGGCATCAACTTGGTGCAGTTCGTCGTGGCCGTGCCTCTGCTGTTGTGCGCCTTTTACACGTTCGTGTTCATGTTCCGCATCTTCAGGGACGTCATACGCCTGCGCTTCTTCGACTCGGCCGTGCTCTCAACGATGCTCTTCTCGATGGCCTACGTCATGGTCTCGGCCGTGGTGCCCGACCATTTCTGCGTCTCCATGTTCCTGCTCGTCTTCACGATTTACGTCGCCGGCATGAAGATGCAGGCCGGACGGACGTTCAAGATATGGCAGACGGTGGTGCTGTTTTTCGTCACGGCCGGCGTAACGCTCAGCAACGGCATCAAGACTTACCTCTATTCGCTGTTCACCAACGGGCGCAAGTTCTTCCGCCTTAAGTACTTCCTCTTCGCCGTGTTGCTACCTGCGACACTGATATGGGGCTTCGCCCGCTGGGAGTACCGCACGTTCACGCTGCCTAAGGAGAAGGCCGACAAGGCCGCGCTGGCCAAGAAAAACGCCGAGAGGAGGGAAAAAATGTACAACACGTTCCGCAACACGACGCAGCTGAAGGACAGCGCGGAGATAAGGGCGGCCTTCAACGCGGAGATGAAGCGCAGGGCGCGGGCCAAGTATCTGAGCGACCGGCAGAAGCCGTGGAACAAGCACACGGGAAAGCCTATGGCCGAAGGCGGCTTCATGAAGTGGACAGACGCAACGACGTCTCGCGCGTCGACGGCCGTCGAGAACCTCTTCGGCGAGTCCGTACAGCTGCACCCCGACTACCTGCTTCAGGACACCTTGCGCAGCCGCCCCGTAATAGTGCTCTACCGCTGGGCCGTCAACTACGTAGTGGAAGCCCTGCTCGTGGCGTTCTTCGCAGCCGGGATATGGTGCGGCCGGCGGTCGCGCTTCATGTGGATGACGCTGAGCGGCTTCGCCTTCGACATGGCCATACACCTCGGCTTGGGCTTCGGCATCAACGAGGTGTACATCATGGGCGCCCACTGGCTGTTCGTAATGCCGATTACCATGGGCTTCCTCGTCAAGGCGATAGAGCAGAGCCGCGCCGCCGCATGGCTGCGCGGAGCGCTCACCGTGCTCACGGCATGGCTGCTGGCTTACAATCTTACGCTCTTCGTCGGTTATTTATCGTAAAGCCTGAAACTGCAAGAAGATGAAAATATCGGTGCTCGTTCCCGTCTACGGGGTGGAGAAATACATAGGCCGCTGCGCCGAGTCGCTGTTCACGCAGACCTACGCCGACCTTGAATACGTGTTCGTTGACGACTGCACACCCGACCGCTCGGTCGGCGTGTTGCGCTCGGTCATGGAGCAATATCCCGAGCGCAAGGCGCAGGTCAGGATAATACGCAACGAGCGCAACAGCGGCATAGGGACCGTGCGCCAGCGGCTGATAGACGAATGCACGGGCGACTGCCTGACGTTCGTCGACAGCGACGACTACCTGCCGCCGCGCGCCGTGGAGCTGATGGCCGCCGAGATGGAGCGCAGCGGGGCCGACATGGTAGACGGGGGCTGGCAGCGAGTGACGCGCGAGGGCGTGTCCGACGTAAACCAGCCCTACCGGGGGCGCGACGAGAAGCGTTACCTCTGCCTGATGCTCTGCCAGAACATCGTGTCAAACCGCATGTGGGGCCGTCTCTATCGCCGCGCGCTGTTCACCGACAACGGCGTCCGGCTAATGCCGGGCGTAGACTTCTGCGAAGACTTCTCGGTGATGACGCGCCTCATGTTTTACGCCCGCCGCTCGTTCATCTGCGACCCGGTGTACTTCTACAGCGACGACAACTCAAGCTCATACACCCACACCACGTCGCCCCGACACGTCAGCTCGTTTCTTAAGTCTAACCGCATAGTGCTCGACTTCTTCACAGCCAACGACCCGCAAGGCCGCTATTCCGCACCCTTGCAGATAGGCATGCTCAACGTGATGCGCATCATGCGCCGCCACGGTCTCGGCTTCAGCGAGGCCGACCGTCTGCTCGGCTACCGCCCACGGGGGGCCGTATTCTGCCTGCTCTACAAGATGATAAGGAGCAAATGCCCCTTCGCCATAGCCGAGAAGGCGTATCTCGCAGTAAGAAAGGCATACGTACTCACCATGCAGAGGGATTCAAAATGGAGTTGATAGGACGTGAGTTCGATTATAAAAGGCCGCCTTTCGGAGCACGAAAGGCGGCCTTTTGTAAGCTCAAAGGTAGCCTTTTGCAAGCCAAAAGGTTACCTGTTAGTAAGCTATTGATAATCAACGAGTAATAGACCGCGTCTCAACCGTGCTTCTTCATCACGATGGTGAGGCCGTCGCGCAGGGGCAGGATGACCTTCTCCACGCGGCAGTCGGCGGCCACGTAGTCGTTAAACGTCTCTATGCCTATGGTCTGGCGGTCGGTGGGGCGCGGCTTCTCGAGCACGTGGCCGTCCCACAGCGTGTTGTCGGCAAGGATGAACCCGCCCGGGCGCAGCAGCGGCATCACCGTCTCGTAAGCCTCTACGTAGTTGCGCTTGTTGCCGTCGATGAAGGCCATGTCGAACTCCACGCCCAGGCGCGGCGCCTCCTTTAAGGCGTCGCCGATGATGAAGCGAATCTTGTCGGCCACGGGCGAGCCTTCAATCCAGGGGCGGGTGAAGTCTTCCAGCTCGTCGTCAATCTCGAAAGTGTACACCATCCCGCCCTCGGCGAGCCCCTCGGCCATGCATATCGCGCTGTATCCGCTGAACGTGCCTATCTCGAGTATGTTCTTCGGGCGCACCATGCGCACAAGCATCTTCAGCAGGCGCCCCTGCAGGTGGCCGCTGGCCATGCGCCCGTGGAGCAGGTGTATGTTGGTGGCACGCCACAAGCGGTAGAGGTAGTCGCCCTCGGGGTCAGTGTGGGCGAGAACGTATTTTTCTAATTCATGATTCATAATTCATAATGCATAATTATGGCATACGCCGTATAAACAATCATAACCAAACAATGCAAAACCAACGTCATGGAGCAACCCGATTATGCATTGTGCATTATGCATTATGCATTAATAAAGCGCTGACCGCCAATCGGTAAGAATCGAGGCCGAAACCGCAGATTACGCCGAGGCATACGCATGAGATCATAGACTTGTGGCGAAACTCCTCGCGCTTGTGCACGTTGGAGATATGCACCTCTATTACGGGACACCTCAGCGAGCGTATGCAGTCTTGCAGGGCTATACTCGTGTGCGTGTAGGCACCGGCGTTGAGCACAATGCCGTCATACGTGAAGCCCACCTCCTGCATCTTGTCGATCATCGCGCCCTCAACGTTGCTCTGGAAATAGTCTATCTCCACGCTGGGGAAGGCCGCGCGCAGCTTCGGCAGGTAGTCGTCGAACGAGCTGCTGCCGTAGATTCCCGGTTCCCTTACGCCCAAGAGATTGAGGTTAGGGCCGTTTAACACCAATATTTTCATAATCGGATAAATTTGTTTAACTTTGCACTTGCGCGAAAGCAAAAGGCCGCGCAACGCTGCAAAAGTACGAAAATAAATGGAATACATAAACAAAAAGCCGTCGAATATCATCGACGCCTACCGCCGCTACATGAAACTCGAGCGCAACTTCACGCCCAACACGCTCGAAGCCTACACCCGCGACATAGAGAAACTATTAAGGTATTTCGCCGCCGAGGGCATCGACCCACTGGCGGCCAAGCTCGCCGACCTGCAAGCCTTCGCCGCCTCGCTCTACGACATAGGCATAGGGCCGCGCTCGCAGTGCCGCATACTCAGCGGCGTGAGAGCCTTCTACCGCTACCTGCAGACCGACGGCTACATAGCCGACGACCCCTCGGAACTGCTCGAGTCGCCCCAGCTGGGCGACCATCTGCCCGAAGTGCTGACCACCGAAGAGGTTGACCGCCTCGAACAGGCCGTAGACCTTACCAAGTGGGAAGGCCAGCGCAACAAGGCCATCGTCGAGGTGCTCTTCAGCTGCGGCCTGCGCGTCAGCGAGCTTGTGACGCTGCGCCTGTCAGACCTTTACCTTGACGAGCACTTCGTCCGCATCGTGGGCAAGGGGCGCAAGGAGCGGCTCGTGCCCATATCAGAGAGTGCCGTAAGGCAACTCAAGCTATGGTTCACCGACCGCAATCTTATGAAAATAAAGCCCGGCGAGGAAGACTACGTGTTCCTCAACCGCCGCGGCGCACACCTTACGCGCACAATGATACTGATAATGATAAAGCAGCTCGGCACCGAGGCCGGCATAGCCAAGGCCATAAGTCCGCACACCCTGCGCCACAGCTTCGCCACGGCACTGCTCGAGGGCGGTGCCGACCTGCGCGCCATACAAGCCATGCTCGGGCACGAAAGCATCGGCACGACCGAGATTTACACCCACATAGACACTCGCGAGCTGCGCCGCGAGATACTGGAGCACCACCCGCGCAACATCAACCGCTGACGGCCGGGCGAATGCCGACGGCCCTGTCTACCTTATTATATAAAGGGATAAGACTTTTTACATAATCGCTGAAAGAAAATACAGCCGTTTTACAACTATTCACAAAAAAATCACTATATTTGCAAATAGCATAAAGAACATGTTCTATGAAAAGCACGTTTGGACCGCGCAACCAAACGATGTATCCTAAAAGTCTAATTAACCAAGTAAGAAGCAGATGAAAAAAACATTTATTACAATGTGTCTTACGGCATTGGCCATGTCTGCTACGGCTGACGACACCCAGCTCATCGTCAACCTTACGACAAGCGCCTCGCCCGAGACGTTCACTCTTACCGATATAGGTAAGATAACGTTCAGCGAGAGCGGCCTTACCGTCTACACTGCCGACGGCATCACCGTGCCTTACGCTTACGGCGAAGTGAGAAACATGAGGTTCTCGGACATACCCACCGGCATCGGCTCAGTAACGGCCGACGACAACGGCCTGAAAGCCTATTACCGCAACGGCCGCCTCGGCGTAGACGGATGGAAGGCCGGCACGACGGCCCGCGCCGCCGTCTACAGCATAAGCGGAACTGCGGTGATGAGCATCGACAAGTGGGACGGTACGCCCATTCCCACCGACGGCCTTGCCGGCGGCGTATATATATTCAACGTAGACAACAATACCATTAAATTCACAAAACAATGAAAAAACTGTTCATAACACTCATAATGGCCCTCGTCGGCACTACGGCGATGATGGCACAGACCAACCCCAACCGAGTACTCATAACCGACAAGACCGGCACCACGAAGGGCTTCCTGGCCGAAAGGATTGACAGTATGTGGTTCGCGCAGATTGAAGGACGCATCGCGGCCGAGATAGAATACCTCGGCTTCAACACCGGCGACACGGGCGACACGGTGAAGATAGCCGTGACCCGCACCGAGGGCTGCCAGGCCTTCCGCATAGACTGCCTGCCGAAGAACAGAGCCGACATGCTGGGCGGCGAGGACGGCATAGCCAACTATCTCGACGCAAGCGGCTCGGAATATTACTGGCAGGACTTCACCGCTGCCGACATGACGGGCTACGAGTTTACTCCCGGCGTGGAGTACAGCATCGTCACCGTGGGCTACGACAAGTACGGAATAGCCTGCGGAGCAGAACGCTATGACTTCACCGCACCTAATAAAGAGCTCGTTGGCGACTGCAGCATCGCTTACACGATAGACGAAGTGACCGACGACATCATCACCATATCGTTCGATCCCGCCGACGGCGTGGCCGGCTACGCGGCATGCCTCTACCAGGCAGGCACGGCCGAGGATCAGTTTGCCATGATGGGCGCTATGTTCGGATTCACCTCTCTCGGCGAGATGGTTAAGGCGTTCGGATTCAATGCCACAGGAGCCGACACGTTCACATGGAACAACAACGACCCCGGCACCGACTATGAAATATACGTGCAGGCATGGGACGCTAACGGCACTTTCGCCGACATGCTCATCATTCCCGTTACGACAAAGAAGCTCGGCGGCGAGGGCGTCTCTGAAATGACGATCGAGGTAGGCGACTTCGGAGGCGACGCTACCAACGGCTACTACCAGATAGTAACCTATACGCCGAACGACCAGACCTCGATGCACCGCGACCTGATAATCGACAAAGAGGCGTTCGACAAGGAATGGAGCGAAGAGAAGATGATAGACTTCATCAAGAATGAGTACACTTACGACGACCAGTTCGGCGTGGACGTGGCTTACTGGACGGCCGACCCCGACACTGAATACATAGCCTTCTCGATGGGTAAGAACATCAACGACGAATGGGGACCGCTGGCACGCAAGGAGCTGAAGACTCCGGCAACCACCGCCGCCGCTAACAAGAAGGCCGGCAAGGTGCCGGCACGCATCATTAAGCAGGCAACCAACGGCACGGCTCCCGCTGCGCTCATCAAGAGCCTGAAGAAAGCCGCCAACGGCAAACTGAGGCTTAGCGGCAACTGACAGACATTACCGCTTATCCGTAAGAGCGGAATAAGTAGAAACTAAAAATAACGAATGTGCCAAGTTACAGGCCGGCCGATGCCGTCGGGAAGTAACTTGGCACATCTTTTTATTCGCGGATATAAGTCATCTATACAACTTATTATTAAATATGAACGAAGCCACGACGGGCGGCACGAGTCCGTCAATAGGCTCACCTGCGGCTATGCGGCGGCGCACCTCCGTGCTGCTGCCGGGTATCAGGCCGGTGTCGGCGAGGGTTACGCCAGCAGGAAGCGCGGCCGGATCGAGCGGCACGCCCTCGCGCGGATACACCACTACGCGATGAGCGGCGAGAATCTTATCGGCGGCGTACCATTCGCCGAAGCGCGCCCAGTTGTCGGCGCCTATCAGCAGAACGAACTTGCGGTCGGGATAATCAGCGGCCAACGCCCGAAGCGTATGCCACATGTACGACGGCCGGGGCATGCAGAACTCGTAGTCGCTGGCCGCCATGCGCGGCTCGTCCTTGAGGGCGAGGCGCACCATTTCGAGGCGCAGGCGGTCGTCGAGCAGGCAGTCGTTGCGCTTGAAAGGGTTCTGCGGTGACACTACGAACCAAACATCGTCGAGCCCGGCGAGGGCGAGCAGCCGCCGCGCCAGCTCTATGTGGCCGTTGTGCACGGGATTGAACGAGCCGCCGAAGATACCTGTAGTAAGCATCATGCGTGGTTGTTTTTTAGTTGTTACGACGTTAACGGTTTGACGCGTATGCCCTGCACGTTATCTTTATTTACCCGTTGGCGGAATTATTGACGTCTCTTTATGACGGCAACTTTCGGCTTGTTGCATTTAGGCGGCTTCTACTTACGGTTTTCACTCGCTAACGACACGTTTGCAAAAGGCGTCCTTCCATGACGTGAAAGGTTGTCTTTCAAAAGGCAAAAAGCCATGTCTTGAAGGCCGGAATGACACCATTTGAAACCGTAATCTTCGCCGTACCGCCAAACAACGGGGTTAAAGATAAGACGACGTGAGCCACAAGGCATACGCCGCGGCTTTACGCAGCTTCTTAGAAGCCTAAGTGTTTATGAAATCACTTACGGCCGCGAGGGCTTCGCCTACGGCGCGGTCGAGATCGTCGTTTACTATCACCCTGTCGAAGCGAGGGGCGAAAGTCAGCTCAAACTCGGCGCGCGCCAGGCGGTCGTTTATCACCTCGGGGGCGTCGGTGGCGCGCCCTTCGAGCCGTCGGCGAAGCTCCTCTATCGACGGAGGCTGGATGAACAGGCTGAGGGCGCGCGAGCCGTAAAACTCCTTGATGTTGCATCCGCCCTTTACGTCGACGTCGAGCACTACGTTCTCGCCGCGCTCCAGCTGGCTCTCAACCTGGCTTTTCAGCGTGCCGTAATAACGATCCTTGTAAACCTCCTCATACTCGAGGAACTCCCCTCCGGCTATCCTCCGGCGGAACTCGTCGGGCGTGACGAAGAAATACTCAACGCCGTCGCGCTCCGCCCCGCGCGGCTGCCGGCTCGTACATGATATGCTGAACGCCATGTTCAGCTCCTTGTGCGCCATCAGGCGGCCTATTATCGTGCTCTTTCCGCTACCGCTCGGAGCCGAAAATATGATTACTTTTCCTTGCATAATTTTCTATATAAAAGCAGACGAGCGGACAAGTGACAAGCAGACAAGGAGATTTGCCTTGTTTGCTTGTCGTTATTACTTGTCTGCCCACCGTCCATTCGTCTGTTGAAGGTAAACCTACAAGGCAAATCTCCTTGTCACTTGTCTGCTATAAGACATTGAGTACTTGTTCCTTAATCTGTTCCAGCTCGTCCTTCATCTTCACCACGATGTTTTGCATCTCGGCATTGTTGCTCTTGCTGCCCGTGGTGTTGATCTCTCGCCCCATCTCCTGGGCTATGAAGCCGAGCTTCTTGCCCTGGCCTATGCCGTCGGCCATTGTCTCGCAGAAATATTTAAGGTGGTTGGCCAAGCGCTGCTTCTCCTCGCTTATGTCGAGCTTCTCTATGTAGTAGATAAGCTCCTGCTCGAGGCGGTTTTTGTCATACTCTATCTCGGGTATGCTCTTGAGCCCTTCGATTATGCGCTGGCGTATCTTCTCTACGCGCGACTTCTCGTAAGGCTCTATCGAGGCGAGCAGGGCCGCTATGTTGTCAACCTTCTCGGTGAACTTACGGTAGAGGGCGGCACCTTCCTGGCGGCGGAACTCCACGAGGGCGGCCAGCGCCTCTTCGACGCCTCGCCGGGCTACCGCCCACTCCTCGTCGGCAAGCTCTTCCACCTCGGTCTTCGCCAGCACGTCGGGCAGGCGCAGCAGCGTTGCGAACCAGTCTTGCGGCTCGGGTATCCCGGCGTTGGCCGAGATGCCTTTTATCTGTTTGTAGTAGTTTTCAACAAGAGCCTTGTTTATCGGAGCGGCGTCTGCCGACTCGTCTTTCTCCACCCAAATGGAGAAGTCAACCTTACCCCTGAGCAGAGTCTTCGCCACAAGCTGGCGTATCTCCATCTCCTTCTCACGGTAGAGCGGGGCTATGCGCGTAGACAAGTCGAGGGCCTTACTGTTAAGCGATTTGATTTCTACGTGTATTTTCTTTTCATTGAAAGTTACGACAGACTTTCCGTAACCCGTCATTGACTGTATCATAGCGATATATGTAGTTAAATTTATGCAAAAGTACATATTTCTTCGGAAAAAGACGTATTTTTGCACGTTATTTAAAAAGATATTTTCATTTTATGTCTTGCATTTTAAATATTGAGACAAGTACCAACGTATGCTCGGTGGCCGTAAGCCAAAACGGCGTTTGCCTGTTTAAGAAGGAAGACCACGGCGGTCCCAACCACGCCGTGTCGTTAGGCGTGTTCGTAGACGAGGCCATCTCGTTCGTCGACAGCCGCGCCATACCGCTCGACGCGGTGGCCGTAAGCTGCGGCCCCGGCTCGTACACTGGCCTGCGCATCGGCGTGTCGATGGCCAAAGGGATATGCTACGGGCGCGGACTTAAGCTGATAGCCGTGCCCACGCTCGAGCTACTGGCCGTGCCGGTGCTCCTCAACCACGAACTTGACGAAGGCACGCTGCTCTGCCCCATGCTCGACGCGCGCCGCATGGAGGTGTACGCCGGCATCTACGACCGCGCCCTGAAAGAAGTAAGGCCGGTGCAGGCCGACGTGGTAGACGGCGACACGTATAAGGAATATCTCGACAAGGGCAAGGTGTGCTTCTTCGGCAACGGCGCATGCAAATGCATCGAAGCCATCAACCACCCCAACGCCGTGCTGATAAAGGGCGTCGAGCCGCTGGCCGAATACATGTTTCCGCTGGCCGAGAAGCGAATGGCTGAGCAGCGGTTTGAGGACGTGGCTTACTTCGTGCCGTTCTACCTGAAAGACTTCGTGGCTAAGACACCGAAGAAACTTTTATAAGCAGAAGAGCGGACAAGGGACAAGCAGACGAGCAACAAGACATTCGGCTTTAACTTTTTAGCGAACGGAGCGAGCAATAACTCCTTTAACTTCTAAAAAACATGAACATCGAAGGATTGGACTACAATACACAACGGGAACAACTAATATTGCCCGAATACGGGCGCGAAGTGCAGAAAATGGTAGACTATGCCGTAACCATTGAGAACAAGGAGGAACGGCAGCGGTGCGCCGAGACCATTGTAAGCATAATGGAAAGGATGTTTCCGCAGACACAAGACAACATTGACTACCAGCAGAAGCTGTGGGACCACCTCGCGATAATGAGCAGATTCAAGCTGGACATCGACTATCCGGTGGACATCAACGAGGCAAAGAACATAATGAGGAAGCCGAAGCCGATGAAATATCCGAAGCAGACCAACCCGGTAAAACATTACGGAAGCATGGTGTTCGAGCTGTTCGAGAAGCTGAAGGCCATGGAACCGGGACCGGAACGCGACGAACTGACGCGGCTGACGGCCAACCAGATGAAACGCAACCTGATACAGTGGAGCCACGGGTCGAGCGACGACGAGAAGATAGCGTCAGACATGGCGCGCTTCACCGACGGAAAAATACAGCTCGACCTTGACTCGTTCAAGTTCAACGTGGGCAACATGAGGGAGCATCCCGACAAGAGGCGAAAGAGAAGGTAAGGTAAGTCAAACAAGCTAACTCCCGAAGAATGGAATCATTCATAATAGAAGGCGGACATCCGCTGAGCGGCACCATCACTCCGCAAGGAGCTAAGAACGAGGCTCTCGAGGTGATATGCGCCTCGCTGCTTACGTCTGACGAAGTGAGGATAAGCAACATACCCAACATTCTCGACGTAAACAACCTGATACGGCTGCTCGTCGACATCGGGGTGGAGGTTGAGCGCTTAGGGCGCAACGAGTACGCATTCCGCGCTAAGGACGTATGTCTCGATTATCTCGAGAGCGACGAGTTCATACGCAAGTGTGCCTCGCTGCGCGGCAGCGTGCTGCTCATAGGTCCGCTGCTCGCACGCTTCGGCCGCGCCGTAGTGACGAAACCTGGCGGCGACAAGATCGGCCGCCGCAGGCTTGACACCCACTTCTTAGGCTTCAAGTATCTCGGTGCCGAGTTCTCGCACAACGACGAGCGCGGCACGTTTGAAATAAACGGGCGCGACCTCAAGGGCTGCTACATGCTGCTCGACGAAGCCTCGATCACCGGTACGGCCAACATCATAATGGCAGCGGTGCTGGCCAAAGGCACTACCACCATATACAACGCCGCGTGCGAACCTTACATACAACAGCTCTGCCACATGCTCAACCGCATGGGGGCGCGCATCAGCGGAATAGCCTCCAACCTGCTCACCATCGTAGGCGTAGACGCCCTGCACGGGGCAAGCCATAAGATACTGCCCGACATGATAGAGGTAGGCTCATTCATAGGCATGGCGGCGATGGTAGGTCATGGCATACGCATCAAGGACGTATCCGTGCGCAACCTCGGCATCATTCCCGAAGCGTTCAGGAAGCTCGGGGTGAAAGTCTGCATCGAGGGCGACGACATCGTAATTCCTCACATGGAGCATTACGAAGTGGAGTCGTTCATCGACGGTTCGATAATGACATTGGCCGACGCGCCCTGGCCGGGGCTCACCCCCGACCTCATATCGGTGCTGCTCGTAGTGGCTACGCAGGCCAACGGCAGCGTGCTGTTCCACCAGAAGATGTTCGAGAGCCGCCTGTTCTTCGTCGACAAGCTGATCGACATGGGCGCGCAAATCATTCTCTGCGACCCCCACAGGGCCGTAGTCGTAGGCCACGACCACAAGAAACGGCTGCGCGCCGGCCGCATGTCGAGCCCCGACATCCGCGCCGGCATAGCCTTGCTCATAGCCGCGCTCAGCGCCAACGGCACCAGCCGCATAGACAACATCGCCCAGATAGATCGCGGATACGAGGACATCGAGGCGCGCCTCAACGCTCTCGGGGCGAAGATTGAGAGAATATGAAAAAAGATTTTACGGTTTGACGGTTAAACGGTTATGAGGTTTTACGGTATAAAGTCTTACGGTTAAGCAAAAACCGAATAACCCCAAAACCGTATAATCCCAAAACCTGAATAAATTATGATAAGGACAGAAGAGGTATATAAGATCGGCAAGATAGGCAAACCGCACGGCGTGAAGGGCGAGGTTTCGCTCATGTTTTACGACGACGTGTTCGACCGTGTTGACGCCGATTACCTCATACTGATGGTCGACGGTATTCTTGTTCCTTTCTTTTTCGACGAATACAGGTTCAAGAGCGGCGAGACTGCGCTTGTAAAGTTCTGCGACATTGACACTAAAGAGCAGGCGCAGGAGCTGACCGGATGCGACGTGTATTTCCCCAAAAAACTCTCAGACCGGGGCGAAGACGAGCTTACCTTCGACGAACTTCGCGGCTTCAGCGTGCTCGACGCCGACGCCGGCGACAAGCTCATAGGCGAGGTGGCATACGTTGACGACGCTACCGAGAACGTGCTTTTCAGTGTGAAGACTCCCGACGGAAGCGAGGTTTTGATACCGGCTTCTGACGATTTCATAGTAAGCGTCAGCCCCGACAAGCGCGAAATAAGGGTCAGTCTGCCCGAAGGACTGCTCGAACTCGGCTGAACTGCACCTACGATAAGACATTCATAAACCAACGAAATGTGTTTAACACCTGACATAATGAAAAAGCAAATTGCCATTCTCGGCTCTACCGGCTCGATTGGGACTCAGGCCCTCGACGTGATAAGGGAGCACTCCGACCTGTACGAGGCGTACTGCCTGACGGCTAACAACAAGGCCGAACAGCTGGCCGCGCAGGCCCGTGAGTTCAACCCGGCGGCCGTAGTAATCGCCAACGAGGATAAGTACGAACAGCTGAAAGGCCTGCTCGCCGACCGTCCCGACATAAAAGTCTATGCCGGAAAGAAGGCACTTGACGAAATAGTAGAGGCCGAACCGATAGACATGGTGCTCACGGCCATGGTGGGCTTCGCCGGGCTAAGCCCGACGATACACGCCATCAAAGCGCATAAGAAGATATGCCTTGCCAACAAGGAGACGCTCGTAGTGGCAGGCGAACTAATCTGCAAGCTCGCAGCCGAGTACCGTTCGCCCATCATTCCGGTAGACAGCGAGCACTCGGCGATATTCCAAAGCATAATGGGCGAGGGCGACAACGGCATAGAGAAGATACTCCTCACGGCGTCGGGCGGCCCGTTCCGCAATTTCACAAAAGAGCAGCTTGCCTGCGTGACTAAGGCCGACGCCCTGAAACATCCCACGTGGAACATGGGCGCGAAGATAACCATCGACAGCGCAACGATGATGAACAAGGGCTTCGAGGTGATCGAGGCTAAATGGCTTTTCGGCGTTCCGGCCGACAAGATACAGGTACTTGTGCATCCGCAGAGCATAGTCCACAGTGCCGTACAGTTCTGCGACGGGGCGGTAAAGGCCCAGCTCGGCGTGCCCGACATGCGCCTGCCGATACAGTTCGCCTTCAGTTATCCCGACCGCCTGCACCTCAGCGGCGAGCGTCTCGACCTATTCAGGCACCCGCTTGAGTTCTTCGAGCCCGACCTTGACAAGTTCCGCTGTCTAGCCCTGGCGTTCGAGGCGATACGCAGGGGCGGCAACATGCCGTGCATAGTCAACGCCGCCAACGAGATTGTCAACCGCGCGTTCCTCGACGACCGCTGCTCGTTCATGCAGATGGGCGACATCATCGAGCGGACTATGGACAAGGTGGCCTTCAGCGGCAGTCCCGATTACGACACGTACATAACCTCCGACGCCGAGGCGCGCCGCGTGGCCGAAGCCATGCTTTGATTTCCGAGTTGAAAATTAACAAGTAAAAATCAAACCATTTTACGTAAATAAAACGCATCTGCGGAGTAGCCTACAGACGGCCGACTGCCGGTTTTCCAACATACGCTCACTCCGCAATCTCCCATTAAAAAAGACTGAAACGACATGGAAGTATTTTTGATTAGACTGCTCCAGTTCATGCTGGCAATCTCAATCCTTGTGCTGCTCCACGAGGGAGGGCACTTCTTTTTCGCGAAACTTTTCGGCGTAAGGGTCGAGAAGTTCTATTTGTTCTTCGACCCGTGGTTCCACCTCTTCGAGTTCAAGCCCAAGCGCAGCGAGACCACTTACGGCGTAGGCTGGCTGCCGTTGGGCGGATATTGCAAGATTTCGGGCATGATAGACGAGTCGTTCGACACCGAACAGATGAAGAAGCCGGCCCAGCCGTGGGAGTTCCGCTCCAAGCCGGCGTGGCAGCGCCTGCTCATCATGGTGGGCGGAGTGCTGGTCAATTTCCTGCTCGCGCTGTTCATCTACGCCATGGTGCTCTTCACTTGGGGCGACTCTTATTACGCACTCAAGGACATGTCTATGGGCATGAAGTTCAATGACTCGGCAAAGGAAATAGGCTTCCGCGACGGCGACATACTGCTGCGCACCGACGAAAAGACGCTCGACAAGTTCGACGTCGACATGTACCGAGCCATCGCCAACGCGCAATCGGTAACAGTGTTGCGCGGCGGCAAGGAGGTCACCGTGCCCATGCCTGACGACATGAGCCTGCTCACCATGGTCAAGGAGGAGCCCGTATTCGCGCGTCCGTTCATCCCGGCCGAGGTTGACAGCGTGCTGCCCGACTCTCCGGCGCAGAAGGCCGGCATCGCGAAGGGCGACAAGCTGCTTGCCATCAACGGAAAGAGCATCGACTCTTGGAACGAGTTTGACAACCAGATAGGCCGCATGCAAGACGTAATGTCGGCCGCCAAGACCCCAGCCGACAGCCTGAAGGCGCGCACCACGACCGTAGTGTTCAGCCGTAAGGCCACGCCTGATAAGAAAGACACGACCCAAGTAGTGCTTACAGCCGACATTACGCTCGGCGTAGGCAAGACATATTTAGGCGATTACTACAAGCCCGTGAAGCTCGAGTACGGTTTCTTCGAGAGCTTCCCGGCCGGCGTTGTCTACGGCGTGAACGTGCTCCGTGGCTATGTCGACGACATGAAATACGTGTTCTCGGCCGAGGGGGCCAAGTCGCTCGGAGGCTTCGGGGCCATAGGCAGCCTCTTCCCGCCGACGTGGGACTGGATGATGTTCTGGCGCATGACGGCGTTCCTGAGCATAATCCTCGCCTTCATGAACATCCTGCCCATACCTGCGCTCGACGGCGGCCACGTGCTCTTCCTGCTCTACGAGATGGTAACACGCCGCAAACCGAGCGAAAACTTCATGATAAGGGCTGAATACGTAGGCTTCGGCATACTCATCCTGCTCATGGTCGTGGCCAACATGAACGACATACTCAGGTGGTTGGGATACATGTAAAATCCTAACTACTTTAACGTGAGTTCGGTATAAGAAACAGCCACCGTAGGTACATAATTCATATCCCTACGGTGGCTGTTTTGAAATATTTACAAGTAAATAATTCTTATACCATCTCCGACTGCCTTTCGGCGTTTCATCTTGCTTTCTCAAACTCCTTCAGCACATCGCACCTTGTTACGTAATCGTCTACGGCTTCGGGATGTTCCTTAGCGAAAAGGCTGAGGGCCGCAAGCGCCCTATATTGCGACGAGACCGGCCGGGGCACTATCACCATGTTATAGTCACGGTCGAACGTGGCCGTGTACCACGGGTCCGCGTCGGCGAAGGCAAGGGCGTAAAGAGCCTTATACTGCATATTGAGGTCGGCCGAGCGGCTGCATTCAGCCAGATATTCGGCCGCTTTGGCGGCGAAGTCAAGCTCGCCGACCCTCGCGCTGTCGTTCACGCTGTGGGCGTAATGCGCAAGAAACCAGCAGTCGCCGTAGCACGAGGCCTGATAATAGCGCACGGCAAGGGCGTAGGCCAGCTCGTCCTTATGGCTGCCGGCCGGGGCGAGAGAGTATTCACCGGCCAGCTGCGTCATGTCGTTCACGAAGTCGAGCTTCAGGTTGCGGCCGGGTTCGGCACGGTTGGGGCCGTCGGTCTCGGGCACGTTTGGCAGCTGGCGCCTGAACCAACGCTCCACCGTGTAGTCGCGGCCGGCCATGTACCAGCTTATGTTCTGCCGTCCGAGATAGGCCAAGTCTACCTTCTCCAGATAAGGCTTGGCCTCGGCGAAGCGGCCTTCGGCCAGATAGCGCGTGCCTATCAGGTCGTTGTAATAATTCTTGTCCTGATACACCTGCGTGGCAATGTAGTGCTCGAACACGTCGGTCTTTGCCGAAGTGAGATACGCGTAATAGCGTGCGAGCGTGTCGGCCGGGGCGTTTGACAGTTGCTCGAAATACTCGTTGTCGGACGAGTAGTCGCGGTTCCAGGCCCAGTCGCCCTGCCACGTGAAGGCCGCGTCGGCATGCTTGCCGCCCGTGTGGAAGTCGAGATGATTCTCCTCCATCATGCCGTAGAGCGCCAGCGTCACGTCAGTACGCCCTGCGGCGGCGTATCTCGGGGCCAGCACGCGGTAGGCCACACGCTCCTTAACGTCGGTGTAATGGTTGAAATAGTCGGCCGACGCGCCCCTCTCCTCCGTAATCTTAGAGTCGAGCCAGCGCATCTCATCGGCCAGCCAAGCCGAGCCGTCGCCGCCGAGCGTCATGCACGAGGCCTCAACCAGCAGGCGTATGCATCGGGCATTGTCCCGCATGCGGGCCGAGCCGCCCATCTCCACGGCCTCGGCCGCGCGGCTGCGAGCCTCGGCCGAGTCGCCGAGCAGGTAGCACACCATGGCCGCCGCGCTCTGCCACAGGCACGGCGACGAAGTCTTGCGGTCGCCGAGCACGCCGTCGGCAAACTTTACGAAAGCCTTTGCGTCGGCTGCCATTACGGGGTTGGCGCCTACCATCTTTATCCATTCGGTGTCAGCCCGTCCGTCTGCAGACGAGTCAATGGTCTCCTGCACGTTGTTGACGAAATCCTGCACGAGAAACAGCAGCGTGGGCGAATCCGGGCTGTCGGCGTACACCTTCATTATCCCGGCCAGGTTGCGGTAGTTGCGCATGCACCACTTTATGCTCTGCATGTCGCCCTGCCCGGCATAGATGTCGCAGGCCTGGCGAGCCAGTCCGCTGCCCAGCAGCGCCCGTGCGTAGATGTTGCGGCACATGTCGCGCCACACGCCTTCGGGCAGTTTCGATGCCGTGGCCGTCCAGTAGAGCATGTTGGCCTTGTCGCGCCCCAGCAGCATGTTTGCGCGCATGGCCAGCAGGGCGTACTGCTCGCGCATCACCCCGCCCCGGTAGGCCTGCGCCGCGTCGAGCATCAGGCGCAGAGTGCTGTCGCGCGAGGCCAGCTCCTGCTTCGTGGGATAGTCCCACTTGTCCATTCCTATTCCCCGGCACACGTCGAGATAGGCGTCGAGCCAGCGCATGTAGTCGAGCATCTGCCTGTCGCCGCGCCTCTCGGCAGCCTTGCGCAGGCGGTCTGCGTTGTTTTCGTAATAGTTGGCGTCATCGCTTTGGGGCTCGCCTCCGTAGCGTTTCCACCAAGAGTTCATAGCCTCGCGGAACGGCGGCGACATGGCCTCGCGGCGGAATACGCTGAACATGTAAGCGTTGTGAGTGGGCCGCTCGGGCATGCACGCAGGCGCGTCGGCGGCCACGAATATGCTAATGGCTATCGCTGTTAAAAATCTTTTCATAGTCTTCAGGTTTAAATCTGTTGATGTTGCTTCCGCTTATGTCAAAGAGTATCACGTTTCGGGCGGCGTCGGCGCGGCGCTTGGCCACGGCCCTTGCCGCCTCGGTCACGTCGCTCAAGGTAGGCGCGCGTATCACGACGGAGTCGCCCGGAAGCACGGGCAGATAGTCGTCGCGGTGCATTATGCCAACATACCTGCCGCCGCGAAACAGTATGCGCCACGCGTATATCGGATAAGCAGCAGCCAGCTCCAGGTCGTAGTCGTCAAGGTGGCGCAGGTAGGGCGCGGCGTCGTGCATGTCGAGAATGGGCTTCTCGCAGGCCAGGTCGGTGAAGTCGCCCGTGTTATACATCATCAGCACGCCGCGGCTTACGGGCGGCGGGCTTTCGGCCAACTGATGCAGGCGTATCGTGGCCGACACGCTTACGCCCTTTTGTCCGGCCAGGCTGCCGAAGGTGCGCAGGAACGAGAAGTAGCGGTCGCGCGTGCGCCGCGTCCAGTCGCAGTCTATCTGTACCTCTCTTACGCCCTTCACGTCGTTGGTCTCGCTCATCTGCATCACGCGGTCGAATATCCTTCGGGCCAGCCCCGCCGTGTCGCCCGCCATGCATTCGTTTACGACGTACACCGTAGGCACAGGCTCCACGCCCTCTGGCACGCCCGTCTTGAAGCGCAGCGTGGCGTTAGGTTGCGGTGCGCCGTCGTCGCCGGGCACCACGTCGAAATACCTTATATATATACGGCTGATGTCGTGCCGGCTGATAAACTGCTGCTTGGCAGAGTCCACGTCGAGCACCGTGCTCCAGTAATACACGGCCCGCCGCCTGCTGTCGCCGTCATCATTGCACGACGACAGCAACAACGCAGTAAATATGAAGAACAGTAACTTCATCACAAAACCAACACTTCGCCTACAAAGATAGTGCAAGCCGAGCGAAAAGCAAAATAAATGCGAGAGAAACGAACATTTATTTTCTTTTCAGAGGCGCAGCCTATCTTATCAAAAGATAGTGCAAGCCGGGCGAAAAGCAAAATAAATGCGAGAGAAACGAACATTTATTTTCTTTTCAGAGGCGCAGCCTATCTTATCAAAAGATAGTGCATGTGGGGCAAAATGCAAAATAAGAGAGAGAGAGAAAAAAAGAACGAACACCCACCCCTGCCCTCCCGAGGGGAAAGCAGGGGTGGGTGTTCGTTTATTTGTTTGTATGTTCCTTCTTACAGATACTCCTCAATAACGGAGTCGGGCACTCGTTCAAGATAAGCAGTCCTTCCTATCATACTGAGCACGATTTTATCCTCTTCCTGACTGATTATATCAAATCTATAAGTAACACCTTGCAGATACCCTTCGGTTTCGTGCATTATAAATTGACCGTTTGATACACGCCATTCGCCTTTGCATACATACGCCTCTCCAGGCTCTACGTCGAACTGAACATTAGCATATGTACCATCGGAATAATACCTTACATACTCTTCAAGATATGTAGTCTCTCCCCAACCTTCCGTCTTTAGTAAAGACCATGTACCGACAAAGCCGGATTCGATTTCCACATTGCCGCCTTCCTCCACTTCGTCGTTGTCACTGCAAGACGTTAGGCCTACTGCCCCAACAACCATGACAACCACTGTCAATGCGGCATAAAGCCTATTCAATAAAGAAGTTTTCATAAGCCAGTTAGTTAATTAAAGATTTATACTATTATTACGTACTACAAAGCCTTGATACTAAATACCGACATTACAACAGATGTTATAGTTTAAGCATTTATGTCATAATCAGGCAATCATCACCACGGCCATTTTTGGGCAGGCTGTATTTCCAATATGGCAGGTCCGCTGATGGTAACCGTATTCCCGGGGCGTTCATAATGTTCTATAACCAAATCATTAATATTGATAGTTACAGTTTCATCAGTAATTTCGGTTACGGTGACATCGCCGCTTAGAATTTCCCATGAATTATTTAACACGATAGAATTAAGGTTTCGGTATTCCCGTACGTATATATATTCTAGGTCTTACCTTCATACAATTTGGATATGGTCGAAGCCTCGTCTTCAGACAAATGTATTGAGAGATATTTGCCAGTATAAGGAGAATTTAAATTCTCGATCGCATCAACGCCGAAATAAATTCCATCTCCGTATGTCGGAGTAATAGACCCTGTGCCATAATAAGCCTCATCTTGAATAATTAAAGTCTTACCTACATTAGGAATACCCCATATATTATCATTTGATTCAAAATCATCGTCGTCACTGCAAGAGACAAACACGCATGCCGCCATGACCATAGCCAGCATGAACAAAACTGAATGATACTTTTTCATAATTGCGTTATATTTTATAAGGTATGCTTCCGAAACGGATACGCGCCTCGGAAGCATACACGCCAATACTTATAATGAGTATGTCACGCCCACGCCGATTATCGCCGTGTTTAAGCCGCTGATGGTTTGATATTTGATTTCAGCTCCTATGCGCAGCCTGTCAGTCAGGTTGTATTGTGCGCCTCCGCCGATGTTAAAACCGATACTGCCGTCTCCACCTCCTTCAATACCGGGTTCGTCGTCAAAGTTCCAGTTCCAATGCGTATAATTGATACCTATGAGCGGATATACGGTGAACTTGTTGAAATGGAACAAGTAATGGCCGTTAATGTTGACGTCGAACATCGAGAAGCCGTCCGTCTTCAGGTAATAGTCAGCCACGCCTTCCAGCCTGATTGCGTTGGTTACGTTATATTGGTATTTCGCTCCGATACCGAAGTTTGACATGTCTGTGCCAAACAGCACGTGTGCTCCTACGTTTTGCTCGCCTTTTTGTGCCGATGCGCCAAGACTGATAAGTGCTGCAAATATAATCAAAAAATATTTTTCATTGTTGTTTAGTTTAGATTATTAATATAAAAAAGTCCAAAAAGCTGAAAAATAGACAGAAAAAGAAACGTGGACTAATAACTTCGTCTACGCTCTCTGTGGTATTGGGGAAAACCTTTTGCTGCAATATACGAGTAAAAGCCCACGCCAGCCGACGTGAGCATCAACTTTTACTCTTTGCAGCATTCGTCAAATTCCCCAATTATCAGAGTGCAAGAATACAAAGCTAACGCTTCAATTTCTTATATGTCTTTTGTCCGTATTATATCATAGGCAATAATATTTTTTTGCAAAGATATGGAAAATGTTGTTAAAAAGCAAGCATTCCGCCTGTTATTTGTAAATTTTTCGGTAAATGGTTGCGCGTAAGCGTATATACGGCTTCACGGCTAAAACTCGTTGGCTGAATCATTATTGCCTCTTTAGAGGCCGAGGCTTTCAGTTTGTTGCATCTCAAAGCCTTTTGCTTACGGTTTTAAACTCGCATCCGGCGCATTTGCAAAAGGCATCCTTTTATAGCGTGAAAGGCAGTCTTTTAAGAGGCAAAAAGCCATGTATTGAAGGCTCGAAGGATGCCATTTGAAACTGTAATCATCGCCGTGCGCAAAAAAATAAGTCCGCCAACAGGCGGTTAAACGAAAAAAAAAATCGCCGTCTGAGGAAATATTTTGTGCAGCTCATGTCACGTTTCGGCGTCTCAATCGTCTATTAGATGAAAAGGCATGAAACCGGAAGAGTTTAACCGCATAATAGTCCCGATGCGCGACAGTCTGAAGCAGATGGCGCGCAGGCTGACCGGAGATGACGACCAAGCCGAAGACATGGTGCAGGAAGTCATGCTCAAGATGTGGAGCATGCGCTCTACGCTCGAGCGGTATGCCGACAAGAAGGCGCTGGCCGCGACCATGCTGCGCAACAAGATAAAAGACGGCTGGAAGCACGCCGCCTACGAGCGCGGCAAGGCTTCGGGCCTGGGCGAGCCGGCCGCCGAAGACCTCAGGGCCGAACGCTGCGACGAGGTGGAGCTGGTGAAAACCATAGTAGACCACCTGCCGCCGCTGCAAGGCCTGATATTCAGGATGAAGGAGATAGAAGGCTACGACAGCGACGAGATAATGCAGATCACGGGCTGCTCGGCCGACAGCCTGCGCCAAAACCTATCGAGGGCGAGGCGCAAGATAATATCCGACTACGCCAAGCTGACAAGGACAAAGGCGCATAAGGACTGACAACTGACAAACAACGGCATTACGATGGAAAAGGAACGACACATAAAGGCTCTGCTCGACAAATATCTCGACGGAGAGACTTCGGCCGCCGAGGAGCTGACGCTAAGGGAATATTTCGCCTCGGCGGGCGACGGCATACCCGAGGAATGGCGGCCTTACAAGGCTCTCTTCGCCTTCGTAGACGGCGAGAGGCAGGCCGAAGCCAAGCAGCCCGTGCGCAGGCACACGGCCGCAATGAGACACTTGAGGCGCATAGCCGTGGCGGCGTCGATAGCTGCGGCCGTGGCTGCTACCGTGGTGATGCGGCAGGCGCAACCGTCCGACGGCTACGCCGTGATCAACGGCAAGGTGTACACCGATCGCCAGACTGTGGAAGAAGAGGCGCTCGACGCGTTGCAAATGGTATCGACCGACTACGACGACACCTTCGACGCGCTCGACATGATGAAAAGGTGAGAAGGTAAAAAAGGTGAAAAGGTGAGAAGGTGAAAGGGTGAGAAGGTGAAACAAAAAGACCGTAAAACCGAGAAACCGCACAACCTAAAGACCTTACGACCGTATAACCGTAAAACCTCACAGAAAAGATAAACACTTAACGATATGAAACACAACAGCCTTAAACGCATGACGCTTACGCTCGCGTTTGCCATAATATCGGTTTTGGCGGCGTCGGCCCAGCAGGGACTGAACATCGACAACGTGTTCAAGCGGTACGGCCACGCCAAAGGGTGCAAGATGGTAGAGCTGCACGACACCAAACTGCGCGGATACGAGCTGAAAGTGTACAAAAGCCTGACCTACAAAAACCTGCAACCGAGCATCGACCCGTATCTGAAAGCAGACAAGAAGAAGGCTAAGAAGATACGCGAAGTGGTGGAAAACGGACGCGTGGTGAGCGGATACTACATGATGCCCCCTGCGGGCGGCGGCATGAACCGCTACATCCTGTTCAGCAACCCGAGAGGCTCCGGCGGAGCAGTGATCTACATCGAGGGTGCCCTGTCGCCCGACGACATAATGAAACTGTGCTACTCGTAAAACGTAAAACAAAACCATTAAGACATGAAACATCTCATATTATTACTCGCAACGCTGCTGCCGGCCGCGGCGCAGGCCGAGGAAAGGAGCGACACCACGTTCACCGTGGACAACCGTAAGATAACAGTAAGCACCGACGGGGGCAAGACCGACCTGCAAGTGTACGACATGGACGGCAACAAGCACCGTAAGACGCGCGAGGTGGAATACGTAGACGGCCAGGAGATAGAGCGCGTGTATGTCACGTCGCCGTTCATCCCCGACATAGTGACTAAGAACAAGCAGCGGCCCAAGAGCCACTATCCGCTGTTCTACATCGGCTTCAGCCAGCTGCCGGGAAGCATCATGGGCGGCGGCGGCAACGCCGGCATGCACACCCGCGGGTCGAAGTCGTGGGAGTGGGGAGTGACGCTCTTGCAGATGAGCTTCGGCCTCACCCGCTCGCTGGCGGTGACCTCGGCCGTGAGCATGGGCAAGGTGCACAACCACTTCCAGGGCGACTACGTGCTAACGACCGACGACGGCGTGACCTCGATGAAGCGCATAGAGGGCGGCGGCGTGCGCAAGAGCTACATCAGCTACGCCGTGGCAAGGCTGCCGGTGATGCTCGAGTGGCAGCGCAGAACGCGGCGCGGCGACCTCTACGTGGCCGGCGGAGCCTCGATAGAAATGCGCTGGAACGACCACTCGCGCTACCGCACCGACGCAGGCAAGCACACCGTGACCGACGACATCAACCTCAATCCGCTGGGCCTCAACCTCGAGCTTCGCGCCGGCTACGGCTTCCTGATGGTGTACGGCCGCGCGGCCCTCACGCCGCTACTCAAGACGAGCTTCGCGCCCGAGTGTTACCCCGTGGGCTTCGGCATAGGTTTCAGATTCTAACAATTAAAAACGCATAACGACATGAGACACCTTATAATATTACTCGCAACGCTGCTGCCGGCCGCGGCACAGGCCGAAGAGGGGAACGACACCACGTTCACCGTGAAAGACAAGAAGATAGTGGTAGACGTGCAAGACGCTAAGACTACCGTGAAAGTGTACAACCGCCAGGGCTACCTGCTGTCGCCCGTGCGCGAGACCGAATACGTTGACGGCCAGGAGGTGGAACGTGTCTACGTAGGCTCGCCGTTCGTTCCGGCGGAGAACCTGCAGAACGTCAGCTTCCGCCCACACTTCCCCACGGTGTGGATGGGCATGAAGACGATAGGCCGGAGCCCGTTCTCAAGCAACACGGGCGACACCCACGCACGCCGCTCCAAGTCGTTCGAGCTTGGCTTCACGCCGTGGTCGTTCGTCGTGCCGTTCGACAAGGCCCGCACGGTAGGACTCATGGCGGCCGTGTAGGTGGCCTGGGTGCACCAGTGTTTCCAGAAAGACTACGCCGTAGGCCAAAGCGGAGGCCTTATGACATACACGCCGCTCGACGCCCGCGCCGAGGGCAACAACATGAACTACGGCGTGCTGCGCGTGCCCGTGATGCTGTCGTGGCAGCAGGATTACAGCTGGTTCAGCTGCAGCCTGGGCCTCTCGGGCGAGGTGCGCACCAACGCCTCCTACCGCCTAACGCCGGCCGCCGGCGCCACCGTGAGCGGCGTGCCCGACGCCCTCAAGCTGCAACGCTTCGGGGCAAACTTCGAGGCCGGTTTCGGCTTCGGCCCTATTACGCTCACCGCCACGATCGGACTTACGCCCACGTTTAAGACCGCCACGGGCACTAAGGCCTACTCGGGGTCGTCCAGCATAGGCCTCGACGTGCTCGAGCTGGCGCACATGATAAAGACAAAGGCATTCAAGGATTAGCCCCTTGCGCACGCAATAAAAGGCGCACCGCATGCGTTTTCAATATAAACCCCAACGGTCATTATAACGCATGCGCACGCTACGCCTCACGATAATCATCCTCGCTTGCGCCTCAGCCATCGCGGCCGAGGCGCAAACGGGGATTTTGCGTAAGATAGACCGCCTGCTCGACAAGCGCGACATGCGGGCCGACGCAAAGACCGACACGACATACGTGGGCCGACCAGAGGGGCGGTGGACGGTGAAGTTGCGCATGAACGTGTCGGGCACCAACATCCTCACCCGAGGCTTGATAGGCGGAGGCCCGTTCACGACGAGGCTCTACGCCGACGCCAAGACCACCGTGGGCGCGAGCGTGAGCTACCGGGGGCTGTCGCTCGGCTTCTCGCTCAACCCGGCGAAGCTGGCCGGATGGAACAAGGACTACGAGCTGAACTTCACCTCTTACGGCAACCGCGTGGGCGGCGACATCGTGCTCACGTCGGCCAAGACGTTCAGGGGACGCTCGGAATACGGCGGCGCGGAGCACGAGATAGCGCGCGGCAGCGTGGGCATGGAGACTGTGCAGGCCAACGCCTACTACGCCTTCAACCGCCGCAGGTTCTCGTTTCCGGCGGCATTCAGCCAGTCTAAGGTGCAACGCCGCAGCTGCGGCACGTGGCTGCTGGGGCTCTCGGCCTTCGCCGGGCGCATTGACACTGAGCCTGAAGAGGTGCTCGGCGTGGCCGGCGCCCGCCTGTCTATGGTCAACGTGGCCGTAGGCGGAGGCTACGCCTACAACTTCGTCACCCGTCGCAAGTGGCTCATACACGTCTCGGCCGTGCCCACGCTGGTGGTCTACGCCCGCAACAGGCTCACCGTAGGCGACGTGCGCCAGCGCGCCCCGCTGAAGTTTCCCTCATTCATCAGCGTAGGGCGGCTGGCCGTAGTGCGCCACTTCGGCAACAAGTTCGTAAGCCTCTCGGCCGTGGTCAACCTTTGGCACCAGGGCGACCGCAAGCAGATGATGATAGAAAGCACGAAATGGCGGGCGCGGATGTCATACGGATTCAGGTTCTGAGAGCGCACGTTGCCAGTCGCAACGTACAAAGATTATAAAACATTGATAGCCAACATGTTAGTAAAAGGTTACCTTTCACCGTCCGAAAGGTAACCTTTTGTCTTGTAAAAAGATGCCTTTTACCGCCCGAAAGGCGGCCTTTCGCAAAGCGGCCCGGCTCGCCCCCGAAACCGCACGGCGCATAACCCTGCTGCGGCGGATTTGAAAGTTTTTCAAACATTAAGTGGTTTTTTCTTCCGTTTTAACGCGAAAATGGTTATCTTTGCGGAAAGTATCCGCACATTGCGGCAACCACAACCAACCTACTGATAGCTACTAACTATTTAAACACAATATAAATGAACGACAAGACATTAATGAACAAGGCGGCGGACAACATCAGGATACTCGCCGCTTCAATGGTTGAAAAAGCCAAGTCGGGACACCCGGGCGGAGCGATGGGCGGAGCCGACTTCATCAACGTGCTCTTCTCAGAGTTCTTAGTATATGACCCCGAAGACCCGACATGGGCCGGACGCGACCGCTTCTATCTCGACCCGGGCCACATGTCGCCCATGCTCTACAGCGCGCTGTGCCTGCAAGGCAAGTTCACGCTTGACGAGCTGGCCCAGTTCCGCCAGTGGGGCTCGCCCACGCCGGGCCACCCCGAGCGCGACATTGAGCGCGGCATAGAGAACACATCCGGCCCGCTCGGACAGGGACACACCTTCGCCGCCGGTGCGGCCGTGGCCGAAAAGTTCCTCGAAGCTCGCCTGGGCAAGGAGGTGATGCGCCACAAGATCTATGCCTACATATCCGACGGCGGCATAGAGGAGGAAATATCGCAGGGCACGGGCCGCATAGCCGGCCTGCTGGGGCTTAACAACCTCATCATGTTCTACGACTCTAACGACATACAGCTCTCAACCGAGTGCAGCGAGGTGATGAACGAAGACACCGAGGCTAAATACAAGGCCTGGGGCTGGAACGTGCTGAAGATTGACGGCAACGACGCCGACGAGATACGCGCCGCCCTCGCCGTAGCCAACAAGGAGCAACGCCGCCCCACCCTCATCATAGGAAAGACCGTGATGGGCAAGGGCGCACGCAAGGACGACGGCACGAGCTACGAGCACAGCATAAAGACCCACGGGGCGCCGCTGGGCGGAGACGCTTACGTAAACACCGTGAAGCACCTCGGCGGAGACCCCGAGAACCCCTTCCAAATATTCCCCGAGGTGAACGAGCTTTACATACGCCGCGCCGAAGAGTTGAGGGAAATCGTGGCAGTACGCCGCGCCGAAGAGAGGGATTGGGCCGAGGCCAACCCCGGCAAGGCGGCACTGATGAAGGAATGGTTCAGCGGCAACGCGCCCAAAGTAGACTGGAGCGCGGTGGTGCAGAAGGAAGGCTCGGCCACGCGCGCAGCCTCGGCAGCCTGCCTCGGAGCACTGGCCGAGCAGGTGCCCAACATGATATGCGCCTCGGCAGACCTGTCTAACAGCGACAAGACCGACGGCTTCCTGAAGAAGACCAAGGCCCTAGCTAAAGACGACTTCACGGGCGCCTTCTTCCAGGCAGGCGTGAGCGAGCTGACCATGGCGTGCATGTGCATCGGCATGTACCTGCACGGCGGCGTGATACCTGCCTGCGGAACGTTCTTCGTATTCTCAGACTACATGAAGCCGGCAGTGCGCATGGCCGCCCTGATGGAAGTGCCCATAAAGTTCATTTGGACGCACGACGCATTCCGCGTAGGCGAAGACGGCCCCACCCACGAGCCCGTAGAGCAGGAAGCACAGATACGCCTCATGGAGAAACTGAAGAACCACCACGGCAAGGACAGCGTGCGCGTGTTCCGTCCGGCCGACGCCGACGAGACCACGGTGTGCTGGGCCATGGCGATGGAAAACACCGAGACGCCTACGGCTCTCATCCTCTCGCGCCAGAACATAGCCAAGCTGCCCGCAGGCAACGACTACGAACAGGCCCGCAAGGGAGCATACGTCGTAGCCGGATCAGACGACGACTACGACGTAATCCTGCTCGCCGACGGCTCCGAAGTGTCTACGCTCGTAGCCGGAGCGGAGCTGCTGCGCAAGGACGGAGTGAAGGTGCGCATAGTGAGCGCGCCCAGCGAAGGCCTCTTCCGCAGCCAGAGCAAGGAGTACCAAGAGAGCGTGCTGCCTAAGGGCGCAAAGGTGTTCGGCATGACGGCCGGCCTGCCCGTGACGCTCGAAGGCCTAGTAGGCGCTAACGGCAAGGTGTTCGGCATGCCGAGCTTCGGCTTCTCGGCCCCCTACAAGGTGCTCGACGAGAAGCTCGGATACACGGCAGAGAACGTTTACAACCAAGTAAAATCATTCATGGAGGAATAGACTATGGACGTAAAGACGATAGGAATAGCCTGCGACCACGCCGGCTATCCGCTTAAGAAATACGTGGTGCAGTATCTCGAGGAACACGGATACAAGTATAAGGACTACGGCACGTACAGCGACCTGAGCTGCGACTATCCCGACTTCGCCCACGCCCTGGCCGAAGGGTTGGAGAGCGGCGAGGTGTATCCCGGCATAGGAATATGCGGCAGCGGCGAGGGCATGGCCATCACGCTGAACAAGCATCAGGGAGTGCGCGCCGGCTTGGCATGGTGTAAGGACATAGCCGCACTGATACGCCAGCACAACGACGCCAACGCCATAGTGCTGCCCGGACGCTTCATCGACAACAAGACGGCGGGCGAAATACTCGACACCTTCTTCAAGACCACCTTCGAGGGAGGACGCCACCAGCGCCGCGTGGAGAAGATTCCCGTGAAGGAATAATCCAAGCACATGCGCCGACGGCGCAAGCGATTCACGCTCAACATGTTACGAAAGCATACCTTTTGACCTGCAAAAGGTATGCTTTTATCTTATGAAAAGCAACCTTTCACGCCACGAAAGGCGGCCTTTTGTAAACAAATCAGCACCGCCTAAAGTAAAATTAGTAAAACATCCGTGTATGAGCATCCGTATATTTTCATTATCAACGCTTGCAATCGCCGCGATGTCGGGGCTTACGGCGTTCCCCGTCAGGTCGCAATCGGCGGGACACAGGGAAAACGGCTGGTACCGCATCATCGACGGACAAAGGGACAGCATAGCTCCCCGGCCGGTGGTCACGGTCAAGGATTTTGCCGAATTACGGCTGGGAAAGGACTTCTTCGGGAATGACGTGATAACCGGACAAGTGTGCAAGCACAAGCTGAAGGCATGGGCCGACTCCACCGAACAGCTCATGGGCAAGCGGCTGGGATTCGTATTCAACGACACCGTGATTACCGCTCCGCGCGTTAACATGAGGTTAGAGAGCGGCGCGTTTCAAATCTCGAATCCACACAATCATGACATGCTGTCGTTATACGAAAGCCTGATGAAGGAAAAGAAGGATTCGACAGACGCATTGCTAAAGGCCAAATCCGATATAAGAGCTAAGCATTAGCGAAATGCGAAGCGGACGAAAGAAAAATGCAATAATCTTCTTTTCGTCAGCTTTATTTGTGTACATTTGCATAAGTAAATGTTGTTTTACTGAAATAAATTAGTTACTATGAAAGAAAAGAAAAACAACAAGAGGCTGACTAAGAACAAACTGGCCGAGATGCTGCAGGCCCTCTTCATGCGCAACCCGGACAAGACGCTCAGCTTCAAGCAGATATTCAAGGAGCTGCGCCTGACGACACACCCGGCGAAGATGCTCGCCGTGGACACGATGGAGGAGATGGCGTGGGACGACTTCTTGAGCAAAGTGAGCGACAACTCGTATAAGCTGAACCTGAAAGGACAGGTGCAGGAGGGCCGATTCATACGCAAACCGAACGGAAAGAACAGCTTCGAGCCTGACGACGGCGGCAAACCGGTGTTCGTGGCCGAGCGGAACTCGAAGTCGGCGCTGACGGGCGACCGCGTGCGCGTCACCTTCATGGCACGCCGGCGCAACCACATCAAGGAAGCGATGGTGACCGAAATACTCGAGCGGGCCCGCGACCAGTTCGTAGGCAAGCTGCGAGTGGAGCGCGACTTCGCCTTCCTCGTGCCCGACGGAGGCGTGTTCGCCAACAACATCATCATACCCAAAAACCGCCTGAAGGGCGGCAAGACCGGCGAAAAGGCCGTGGTGAAAGTGACCCGATGGCCCGACGACGAGAACAAGAACATAATAGGCGAAGTGGTGGACGTGCTCGGAGAGCAGGGCGACAACGACGTGGAGATGAACTCGATACTCGCCCAATACGGTCTGCCCTACAAGTACCCGAAGCGCGTGGAGGAAGCCGCCGACAAGATAACGGGCGAGATAACCGCCGAGGACTACAAGGAGCGCGAGGACTTCCGCGACGTAACCACGTTCACCATCGACCCGAAAGACGCTAAGGACTTCGACGACGCGCTCTCCATACGCAAGCTCGGCGACAAGCTGTGGGAGGTGGGCGTGCACATTGCCGACGTGTCGCACTACGTCACCGAAGGCTCAATCATAGACAAGGAGGCGCAGAAGCGCGCCACGAGCGTCTACTTGGTAGACCGCACGATACCGATGCTGCCCGAACGCCTGTGCAACTACGTGTGCTCGCTGCGCCCCGACGAGGAGAAGCTGGCGTACAGCGCAGTGTTCGACATGGACGACAACGCCGAGGTGAAACGCTGGCGACTGGTGCACACGGTGATAAAGAGCAACCGCCGATTCGCCTACGAAGAGGTGCAGCAGATACTTGAAGACAACGGCGTGGTGGACGGAACGGGCGAGCCCGCGCCGCCGGCCGGCCCTGAGGGGTACAGGGGCGAGTACGCCGAAGAGCTGGTGACGCTCGACCGTCTGGCAAAGAAGCTGCGCGCGGCGCGGTTCAAGCACGGCGCGGTGAAGTTCGACCGTGAGGAGATGCGCTTCGAGACCGACGAGAATGGCAAGCCCATCCGCTGCTACTTCAAGAAGTCGAAAGACGCCAACAAGCTGATAGAGGAGTTCATGCTGCTGGCCAACCGCAGCGTGGCCGAGAGCGTGGGCAAGGTAAAGAAGGGGCAGAAGGCCAAGACGCTGCCCTACCGAATACACGACCAACCCGACCCGGCTAAACTGGAGACGCTGAGGGAATTTATCGTAAAGTTCGGCTACAGGCTCAAGACCGGAGGCACTAAGGGCGAGACGGCACGCAGCCTCAACAAGCTGATGGACGACTGCAACGGCCGCAAGGAGCAGAAACTGATAGAGAGCGTGGCCCTGCGCGCCATGATGAAAGCCAAGTACAGCGTGCACAACATCGGGCATTACGGACTGGCGTTCGAGTATTACACCCACTTCACCAGCCCCATACGACGCTATCCCGACACGCTGGTGCACCGCCTGCTGACGCGCTACCAGAACGGTGGGCGCAGCGCCAACAAGGAGTATTACGAAGAGCTGTGCGAGCACTCGAGCGACATGGAGATCATAGCGCAAAACGCCGAGCGCGACTCAATAAAGTATAAGATGGTAGAGTTCATGGCCGACAAGATCGGCAACGAGTACGACGCGCACATCAGCGGCATAACGTCTTACGGCATATACTGCGAGATCGACGAGAACCACTGCGAGGGAATGGTGCCCATGCACGACCTGGACGACGACTATTACGACTTCGACGAGCGCAACTACTGCCTCGTAGGCCGCCGCCACCACCACAAATACCAGCTGGGCGACCCGATAAGGATAGTCGTGGCCAAAGCCAACGTGGAGAAGAAGCAGCTCGACTTCGCCTTAGCCGAAGAGTGAAGCGGAATAACGTATTGACGCTCAAGACATTACGAAAGGCCACCTTTTGCGGTGCAAAAGGTGGCCTTTTAGCATGTAAAAGGTTACCTTCCGCAAGCCGGAAGGCGGCATATAGCCAAAACAGGCACAGGTACGCATGCAAAAAACGGCGAATATCTTTCACGCTTTCAGACAAAATCACTATATTTGCAAAAGTAAAGACGAGGCGCACGACACGATTAAGAAACTGGACAACCATTACGCTCGGAACAATCGCCACGTATTGTTTCGCATTTTTCGCTAATAGGATTTTAAAATAAACCATAATGGACTCATTAACTGCGATATTCCTCGTAGCTGCTATAATCGGTGCAGCTTTGGTCGTTTGGTCTTATACCAAATCAGGCAAAAAATGGCTCAACGACCTATAACCCGCCGACATGTCATCAGCAACTCTTGCAAACTACGGAGTAGCCTGCAAGCACAATACCCCCCTGCCCTTCACGGCAGGGGATTGTTGTCTACGCACCATCATGCGGCCGAGCGGCTGCTCACGATCAGGTAAAAGTGCAAACTCTTGATTTACATTAAAAAAGCACTTCATTTAATAAAAATGAACAAAAGAACAAAAAATGCGGTTTAATGATGACTTGTTATTGCAAAAAAAACATTAGTTTTGCAAACTAAATGATAAATAAAAGTTTTCTTTACACCGCCGTCCGTGCCTCGATAGAGGCTGGACGGGCTATAATGAAGATTTACAGCGCCCCTGATGCCGACTTCGAGATTGAACGTAAGGCGGACAATTCGCCGCTGACGATAGCCGACCGAACGGCTAACAAGATAATCTGCGACATGCTCAAGGCCGACACTCCATACCCGATACTGAGCGAGGAAGGCAGCCATGCGCCGGCGGAAACGCGGCAGGCGTGGGCGGAGATGTGGGTGGTCGACCCGCTTGACGGCACGAAGGAGTTCATAAAGCGCAACGGGGAGTTTACGGTAAACATCGCCTACGTGAAAGACGGAAAGCCCGAGGCCGGAGTGATATACATCCCGGCGAGGCGCGAGCTGTATTTCGGCAGCGTGGGCGACGGCGCTTACAAGATAACAGACATCTGCCAGCTGCCTTCAGACGGCACACTTGACAGCCTGAAGGACACGGCCGTGCGCCTGCCTCTCGACGGCGGCGGGCACGAGGGCTTCGTGGTGGTGGCGTCGCGCTCGCACCTCAACGCCGAGACCGAGGCTTACATAGAGGAGATGAAACGTAAGCACGGCGACGTGAGGACGGTGTCGCGCGGCAGCTCGCTGAAGCTCTGTTTGGTGGCCGAGGGCTTGGCCGACGTTTACCCGCGCTTCGCCCCGACGATGGAATGGGACACGGCCGCAGGCCACGCCATAGCCGCGGCCACGGGCGTATGCGAGGTGGTAAGGGCCGACGACGGCCGGCCGCTGACGTACAACAAGGCCGACCTGCACAACCCGTGGTTTATTGTCAGGAACAAGCTGACAAGGGACAAGTAAACAAGCAGACAAGAAACAGGTAATGAGCTACGAGTTGACAAGTAAACCAATGACAAGCGACAAAGCATATTGGCAGGTCTGCCCGTCTGCTTGTCTACTAAATAAAAGGTATGACATTTGAAATAATTTTCGTGCTGATAGGACTGGCCGCGATGCTTACGGCGCTCATCATGGACAAGATGCGCCCGGGCATAGTGCTGCTGTCGCTCGTGGTGGCCTTCATGGCCGTGGGCATCATCACGCCGCAGCAGATGGTGGCCGGCTTCAGCAACCGCGGCATGATAACCGTGGCGTTGCTATTCCTCGTAAGCGAGGGCATAAGGCAGAGCGGGGCGCTCGGCACGGTGGTAAAAAAGCTGCTGCCCGACAAGGGCACCACCGTGACGAAGGCGCAGCTGCGCATACTGCCGATAGTGAGCGCGTTCTCGGCGTTTTTGAACAATACGCCCGTAGTGGTGATATTCGCGCCGATATTGAAGAACTGGTCGAAGAAGGTGGGACTGTCGTGTACGAAGTTCCTCATCCCGCTGTCTTACGCCACCATCCTCGGCGGTCTGTGTACGCTCATAGGCACGTCGACCAACCTCGTCGTGCACGGCATGATGATCGACAAGGGATTCGACGGACTGAAGATGTTCGACCTCGCCTTCATCGGCATTCCGATAACCGTGGCCGGACTGGCCTTCATCATACTGACCTCGAAGAAGCTGCTGCCGGCCGAACGGCCCGACAGCATAGAGGAGGAAGAGGCCGAACGGACGGAGGAGACCGGGCAGCACGTGGTAGAGGTGGTGCTGGCATCACGCTTCCCGGGACTGAAGCGGAAGCTGAAGACGTTCGACTTCAAGCGCCGCTACGGAGCCGAAATCAAGGAGATAAGGCAGGGCGGACAGGTGTTCACCGAAAACCTCGGCGAGGTGAGGCTGCAGCAGGGCGACACCCTCGTGCTGCTTGCCGACGACGCGTTCACCAAAACGTGGGGCGACTCTTCGGTGTTCCTCATGATGACCAACGGTAAGGAAATACCCACAAGGCCGATGCCCGAATGGAAGAAGTGGACGGCGCTGGCGCTGCTCATCATAATGATAGTGGGCGCCACGATTGGCGAGCTGCCGCTGTTCCAGGAGAAGTTTCCGAGGGTAAAGATGGACATGTTCTTCTTCGCCTCGGTGACGGCCGTGGTGATGGCGTGGCTCAAGCTGTTCCCGCCCAAGAAGTACACCAAGTACATCAGCTGGGACATACTCATCACCATAGCCTGCGCCTTCGCCATAAGCGCAGCGATGGAGGAGTCGGGTCTTGCGGCCATGATAGCCGAGTTCATCAAGGACGTATCGGGCTCGCTCGGCGCATGGGGCGCCCTGGCTTTGCTCTATCTCGTGACGCTCGTCATCACCGAGCTTATCACCAACAACGCCGCAGCCGCATTAGCCTTCCCCTTAGCGTTGGAGACGGCCGCGAAGTTCGGCGTCGACCCCATGCCGTTCTTCATTGCTATATGCATTGCCGCGTCGGCGGGCTTCGCCACACCGATAGGCTACCAGACCAACCTGATAGTGCAGGGAGCCGGCAACTATAAGTTTACCGACTTCATCAAGATAGGCCTGCCCATGGACTTCATCGTAATGGTGATAGCCGTAGGGCTGATACCGCTCATCTGGCCGTTCACGGCGGCATGAGAAAAAGGTGAAAGGGTGAAAAGGTGAGAAGGTGAGAAGGTGAGAAGGTGAGAATACTAATTATCCGCCTCATCGGTCTAATCCGATAATCCACGAAAAGATTTAAGAACTATGATAATGGAACACATATATCCTATCTTCGACAAGATGCTTACGCGCGCCGACAAGGAAGAGCTTCTCGGCCAACGCGGACTGATGATATGGTTCACGGGGCTGAGCGGTTCGGGCAAAAGCACCATTGCACTGGCTCTCGAACGAGAGTTGCAGAAGCGCAAACTGCTCTGCCGCGTGCTCGACGGCGACAACATACGCAGCGGAATAAACAACAACCTCGGCTTTTCGCCCGAAGACAGGGTTGAAAACATCCGCCGCATAGCCGAGATTGGCAAACTTTTTGTTGATACGGGAATCATCACCATTGCCGCGTTCATCAGCCCGAGCGAGAGTCTCAGGAACATGGCCGCCGGCATCATAGGGCGCAACGACTTCGTTGAAGTGTACGTAAGCACGCCCATCGAGGAGTGCGAACGGCGCGACGTAAAAGGCCTTTACGCCAAAGCGAGGCGCGGCGAGATAAAAGAGTTTACGGGCGTATCGGCGCCGTTCGAGGCTCCGAAGAATCCCGACTTGTCGCTCGACACGTCGACGCTTTCACTTGAAGAGTCAGTAAACAGACTGCTCGCACTCATCCTGCCGAAAGTTACGGTATGACATATAAACGAAACAAACAACACTAAATAAAGGATGAAAGAAGAATATAAACTTAGCCATCTGAAAGAGCTTGAGGCGGAATCGATACACATCATCCGCGAGGTGGCGGCCGAGTTTGAAAACCCGGTGATGCTTTACAGCATAGGCAAGGACTCGTCTGTGATGGCAAGACTTGCCGAGAAGGCCTTTTATCCGGGACGGCCGCCGTTCCCCCTGATGCACATCGACTCGAAATGGAAGTTCAAGGAGATGATAAAGTTCCGCGACGAATACGCCGCAAGCCACGGCTGGAGGCTCATCGTGGAAAGCAACATGGAGGCGTTCCGCGCCGGCGTGGGCCCGTTCACCCACGGCAGCAAGGTGCACACCGACATAATGAAGACGCAGGCGTTGCTGCACGCATTAGACAAATACAAGTTCGACGCGGCCTTCGGCGGTGCGCGCCGCGACGAAGAGAAGTCGCGCGCAAAGGAAAGGATATTCTCTTTCCGCAACAAATTCCACCAGTGGGACCCCAAGAACCAGCGTCCCGAACTTTGGGACATATACAACACACGCATCCGCAAGGGCGAAGGCGAGATAAGGGTATTCCCCCTGAGCAATTGGACCGAGCTTGACATATGGCAGTACATACGCTTAGAGAAGATACCTATCGTGCCCTTGTATTTCGCAAAAGTACGCCCCGTGGTCAACATCGACGGACAACTGATCATGCCCGACGACGACCGTCTGCCCGAAAAATATCGTGACAAGATAGAATACAAGAAAATCCGCTTCCGCACGCTCGGCTGCTGGCCGCTGACCGGAGCCATTGAGAGCGACGCCGACACGATAGAGAAAATCGTGGAAGAGATGATGACAACAACAAAGAGCGAGCGCACGACGAGGGTGATAGACTTCGACCAGGACGCAAGCATGGAGGAAAAGAAGCGCGAGGGATATTTTTAAATTTTTAAGGAGAAAAGGAGTAAGGAGTAAAGTAATAAAGTTGACATGCCCTTAAGGCTTAAGACACTATGATGACTTTTTACAAACAAGGCATTTCTACTTACTCCTCTTCTCCTTACTCCTTTACTCCTAAAATAAGAACAGCAATGGAACAATTAGACAAGAACAAATACGGCAACCCTATGGAAGGGGAAGAGCGCGGCGGAATGTCGATTGAGGAGTTCCTCGCCAACGACGAGCGCAAGGACCTGCTGAGGTTCCTTACGGCAGGCTCGGTTGACGACGGCAAGTCGACGCTGATAGGCCGCCTGCTCTTCGACAGCAAGAAACTTTACGAAGACCAGCTCGTAGCCCTTGAGCGCGACAGTAAGCGCGTGGGCAACGCCGGCGACCACATAGATTACGCCCTGCTGCTCGACGGGCTTAAGGCAGAACGCGAACAGGGCATCACCATAGACGTGGCTTACAGGTATTTCTCGACCAACAAGCGTAAGTTCATCATAGCCGACACGCCGGGGCACGAGCAGTACACGCGCAACATGATAACAGGCGGCTCGACGGCCAACCTCGCCGTGATACTCGTCGACGCACGCGCAGGAGTGGTAACGCAGACGCGCCGCCACACGTTCCTGGTGTCGCTGCTCGGTATAAAGCACGTCGTTTTGGCGGTAAACAAGATGGACTTGGTGGATTTTTCTAAGGACGTTTACGACAAGATAGTAGCCGAATACACCGCCTTCACCTCGCAATTGGGCATCCCCGACGTGCGTTGCATACCGCTGTCGGCACTCGACGGCGACAACGTGGTGGAGAAATCCGACCGAACTCCGTGGTATGATGGGGAATCCCTGCTCACCCATCTCGAGACCGTGCACATAGGCAACGACCACAACCTGACCGACTTCCGTTTCCCCGTGCAGTACGTGTTGCGCCCTACGCTCGACTTCCGCGGCTTCTGCGGCAAGGTGGCTTCGGGCGTAATCCGCAAGGGCGACGAGGTTACGGCGTTGCCGTCTGGCAAGAAGTCGAGGGTGAAGAGCATCGTGACTTACGACGGAGAGCTTGACTACGCCTTTCCGCCTATGTCGGTAACGCTGACGCTTGAAGACGAGATTGACGTGTCGCGCGGCGAAATGCTCGTCCGTCCCGACAACCTGCCGACCACCGGACGCAACTTCGAGGCCATGCTCGTATGGATGGACGAAGAGCCGATGAACATGGACAAGCAGTTCTTCCTGAAACAAACCACCAACACGAGCCGCGCCAAAGTGGACTCGATAAAGTATAAGGTCGACGTAAACACGATGGAGCATCTCACCGAAGAGAACGGCAAAGTGGCAAAAGGCGACATGCCGCTAAAGCTCAACCAGATAGCCCACGTCGTCGTGACCACGGCCAAAGAGCTGTTCTTCGACCCGTACAAGGCCAACAAGGCTACGGGTGCCTTCATCCTGATAGACCCGATAACCAACAACACGAGCGCCGTTGGCATGATAATCAACGCCGTCGACGAGAAGGACGTGCACAACACGATAGAACCGGCAGTGCTCAATCTTGACAAACTCGGCATCGCCCCCGAGCACTACGAAGCGATAAGAACGGCCGTGAAAGAGCTTGAACGACAAGGCTTGGCCATTAAAGTAATGCATAATTCATAATGCATTAAAAAAATAATTATGGGACTTATTGAATTTAACAAACTTCCGATAAACACGTTGGTGGGCGCCGACTGGAAAACGTTTAAGAGTGTGACGGGCGGCCAGACCATAGACCCTGCGTACAAGGGGAAGTACAGGCTGACTAAGGCCGTGTGCCGGCTGCTGTCTACGCTGACGCCGATACAAGACCGAAAGTATGAGAAGATGCTTGCCGACAAACCGTTAGAGCACGCCCCCGTGTTCATACTCGGCCACTGGCGCAGCGGCACCACGTTCATGCACAACGTGCTATCGTGCGACAAGCACTTTGGCTACAACACCACTTACCAAACCGTCTTTCCGCATCTCATGATGTGGGGGCAGGCGTTCTTTAAGAAGAACATGAGCTGGCTGATGCCCGACAAGCGGCCGACTGACAACATGGAGCTGGCCGTCGACCTGCCGCAGGAAGAGGAGTTCGCCCTGAGCAACATGATGCCTTACACGTATTACAACTTCTGGTTCCTGCCGAAGAACATGATGCAGTACGCCGACAAGTACCTGCTGTTCAACGACATAACTGCCGATGAGCTAAAAGTGTTCGAGGATACGTTCGTCAAGCTCATCAAGATTTCGCTGTGGAACACGGGCGGCACGCAGTTCCTAAGCAAGAACCCGCCCCACACGGGCCGCGTAAAAGAGCTGGTTAAGATGTTCCCCGATGCCAAGTTCATTTATCTGATGCGCAACCCTTACACCGTGTTCGAGTCTACGCGCAGCTTCTTCACCAACACGATAAAGCCCCTGAAGCTGCAGGACATCAGCGACGCCGAACTGCAGCGCAACATCCTCGACGTGTACGCCAAGCTCTACCACAAGTATGAGGAGGACAAACATCTCATACCCGAGGGTAATTTGATAGAGGTAAGGTTTGAGGACTACGAGAAAGACGCCTTCGACATGACGCAGGAGATCTACTCACGGCTCAACCTGCCGGGCTTCGACAAGGCGCGCGACTCGATTGCCGCCTACGTCAACAAGAAGAAGGGCTACAAGAAGAACAAATACCAGTATAAGCCCGAAACGGTGAAGCTCGTAGAGGAACACTGGGGCTTCGCCCTTGAGCAATGGGACTATTCTATTTGAGCGGACAAGGAACGAGTTGACAAGTGTCCGCAAGACATAAATAAGCAGGCAAGGCGATCGGCCTTGCCTGCTTATTTATTATCCGCCAGGGAGCTGCCTTTACTCTTCAGCCCTGCGGAAATGCCGGCATTCGGCGAAGCCTGGAAATTCGATAAGCTCGTCGCCGGACAAGACGAAGCGTGCCGTGTAAAACATAGAGTGGTCCCTGCCGGCTAAAAACAGTTGCACTTCGTTGTCGGCAGTCCTCCACTCATCGTAGTCGTATGTCATCCAACCATTGCTGTACGTAACCGTCATGTCGGCGCGCAGCTCTATACGCTGGTCGTCGTCAGACGTCCATACGCCTACGGCGGCGTTGACCGCTTGCGGGTCGTTGATCACCTTCGCCGTCTTCCTCAACGTCACCGTGGGCATCACTATCACGCTGTCTTCAAGGTTAAGCTCGCCTATCTCGTCGTCGTCGCTCGTAGCCGTGCCGAACAGCGTGAACCGATTGGCATCGAGGTCGATGTCCCAACCGAAAAACATGTTCGGCAAATATGCGCCCTCGGCCTTATACGTAATGTCGACGGAGCTGAACGCGCCGTTGTCCTGCTTGATCAGCTCGAGCGAGCGCACGTAGGTGCCGTCGTTGCCCAGCCCCTCCCACAGGCCGGCCATCGAGGTCTTCACCCTCTCTTTCTCGGCTGCCTGCTCGGCCTCTTCCAGCAGTTCGTCGAAGTTGTCGTCGGCCACTTTCCTCATGCGCAGGTCGTCATAGTCGGCGAGCCTCGTGTCGAAGCTGAGTTCGGTATCGGATATCAGGCGACCGCCGTAATACCCCATGTCAAACACGCCGTCGGCGGCCGTGTACGTAGCCATGCCGTCTTGTAATATCCTCAGCTTTCCGTCGATGATGCTGATGTAATAGTTGGTAATCCTAACGTTCTTATCGTCGACGAACTCCAAGCGCCAGCGGCCCGTGCCCGAGTCTCCGCTCACCCATATGCCAAGAAGCGTGTTCACCGTCTCGCTGTCGCTTTCGTCGTCATCGCCTAAGATTGAGCACGAGCCGAGCGCCAGCACGCAGGCAAGCACCGTGCAGAACGTAAGGATGCGGTCTACGAATGTTTTCATGATCTTAAGATTTTTATGGTTATTACTGATTACTTGTCTGCTGACGGCTTGTCTGCTTGTCCGCTAAACGTCCAGCCGCCACACGCTACCGTCTTTGGTGTCGTTCACCTCGAAGCCGGCTGCGGCCAGCTCGTCGCGTATGCGGTCGCTCGTGGCCCAGTCTTTGGCGGCCTTAGCCTTAGCGCGCAGGTCGAGCACCATGTCTACCACCTTGCCGAAGGCCTCCTCGCGCTCCTTGCCGCCGCCGGAGTCGGCCTCTTTCAGTCCGAGGATGTCGAAGGCGAAGAGGCGCATCACGGTCGTAAGCTCCTCCAAGTCAGCATCGGATATGGCGGCCTTATGGTCGAGTATGATATTAATAAGGCGGCACGCCTCGAAGAGGTTGCCTATCACCACGGGCGTCTGCATGTCGTCGTTCATAGCGTCGTAGCACTTACGGCGCAGCGCAGCCACGAACTCCGCTACCTGCGCGTCGCTCTCCTTTGCCGTCTTTATGCGTTTCAGGTCGGCCAGGCCGGTCAGCAGTCGGGCCAGTCCCTTCTCGCTGGCCTGCAGGGCCTCGTCAGAAAAATCTACCGTGCCGCGGTAGTGGGCCGAGAGGATGAAGAAGCGTATCGTCATGGGCGAGTAGGACTTAGAGAGCAAGGGATGCGTGCCCGTGAAGAACTGTTCGAGCGTGATGAAGTTGCCGAGGCTCTTGCCCATCTTCTGCCCGTTGATGGTTATCATGTTGTTGTGCATCCAGTATTTCACCATCTGGCTGCCCTGCGAGGCCACGGCCTGGGCTATCTCGCACTCGTGGTGGGGGAACACGAGGTCCATGCCGCCTCCGTGTATGTCGAAATGCTCGCCCAGATACTTCCTGCCCATGGCCGTGCACTCGCAGTGCCAGCCGGGGAAGCCGTCGCTCCAGGGGCTGGGCCAGCGCATGATGTGCTCAGGCTGGGCCTTCTTCCACAGGGCGAAGTCGGCCTGATGGCGCTTCTCGCCCACTCCGTCGAGCTGCCGGCTGGCGTTTTTCACGTCGTCGAGGTTGCGGCCCGAGAGTATGCCGTAATGATATTTCTCGTTATACTTCGCCGTGTCGAAGTAGACGCTCCCGTTGCTCTCGTAGGCGAAGCCGTTGGCCAATATCTGTTTTACCAGCTCCTCTTGCTCTATGATGTGGCCCGTGGCGTGCGGCTCAATGCTTGGCGGCAGCACGTTGAGGGCGCGCATGGCGTCGTGGTATCGGTTGGTGTAATACTGGGCTATCTCCATCGGCTCGAGCTGCTCGAGGCGCGCCTTCTTGGCTATCTTGTCCTCGCCCTCGTCGGCGTCGTGCTCTAGATGGCCCACGTCTGTGATGTTGCGCACGTAGCGCACCTTGTAGCCCAGGTGCCTGAGGTAGCGGAAGAGCACGTCGAACGTTATCGCGGGGCGCGCGTGCCCGAGGTGCGGGTCGCCGTAGACGGTAGGGCCGCACACGTACATGCCCACGTTGGGGGCGTGCAGCGGCTCGAAGCGCTCCTTGCTCCGCGTAAGCGTATTGTAAATCAAGAAATTCTGTTCCATGTCGTTTAAATGTTTATTCAAAATACGTTTTTACGTAATATTTATTTATCTTATCATCACACACGCCAAGCAAGCCCGAAAGGATTCTAAGGCAACGTTCACCCGTTTTTCACGATCTGAGTAAAATCAGACCAATCTTCCACTTTGTATGCACGGATGTCACGAACAGCCTTCCTAAACCACTCAAACTTAGAAAGATCGTTTATGGCTTTCTTTTATTTCATAATAGGCTCTGTTATACGGACGGCCGTAATTACTCTCAAGCTCGGAAACAAGCATGTCAAAACTTATTGCAAACATACGTCTTCACTTAAAGGCCTGAACATGTCGGCACGACCGAAAAACACGTTGGCGTCATCAGTCTCGGCAGAAACCACCAAGCCTACGAACGGATTTTCCTCCACTTGTATAACCCTGCCCTTACGCCATTCCTTATTCATCGTCAGATCAGGCGAAATCAACACGTTGTCACCTACCTTTATCCTCATGAGCTTTCCCTTTTTGACAAAACACTATACAAAATTAAGCAAAACTTACATTACTTCAAAATAAATCGGTACAAAATTGAAAAAGAGCATCAAAAATCAAAGTCTGCCGGAGGCGGCTTTTCGTGCTGCAAAAGGCCGCCTCCGGCACGGCAAAGCGCAACCTTTCACAGCGCAACAGGCGGCTTTTCGCAACGCCGACCATATGCCTCTGTGCCACAGCACTTTACGTCCGCGCCAAAAATCAAGGGTGGCAATCGTCGTAAATCCGCATGCACGGCCATGACACAACCAGTGAAAACAGGCAACAAACCAATCAACCCTACTCCCTGAAGAAAGCCACAAGGCATACTGCTTTAACTCCTTTAACTTCTTTAACTCCTAAATAAACCCCTCGCTTTTATTTTGCATTTGCCTGACGGCGATTTTCAATTCACTCGATTTGCACTATCTCTAAATAAGATAAGCGGCATCTCTGAAATGAAAATAAAATCTCGTTTCACTCGCTTTTATTTTGCATTTCACTCGATTTGCACTATCTTTGCAGCGATTCTACATACTAATGATGACATAAACTTTAAACACTTTACTTATGGCATACAAACGCATAACGGCGGCAGAAGCCGCCGCAATGATACGCAACGGCGAGAACATAGGCCTCAGCGGCTTTACGCCCGCAGGCACGGCTAAGGCCGTAACGAAAGAGCTGGCTAAGAAGGCGCTGGCCGAGCACGAGGCCGGGCGCGAGTTTAAGGTGGGACTCTTCACCGGAGCCTCAACGGGACAGAGCGCCGACGGCGACCTCTCTAACGCGCAGGCGATAAAATACCGCGCGCCCTACACCACGAACGGCGACTTCCGCCGCCACGTAAACGCCGGCGAAATAGCCTACAACGACATACACCTGAGCCAAATGGCGCAAGAGCTGCGCTACGGATTCATGGGCGAGGTGGACTGGGCCATACTCGAGGTGTGCGACATAGACGAGGGAGCCGACACCTGCCGCGCATACCTCACGGCCGCAGGCGGCATAAGCCCCACCGTGGCGAGGCTGGCCAAGCACGTGATACTGGAGCTGAACGCATTCCACAGCCCCGAGGCCAAGTACCTGCACGACGTCTACGAACCGCTCGACCCGCCCCTGCGCCAACCCATACCCATCACCCGCGTGAGCGACCGCATAGGCACGCCCTACGTGGAGATAGACGCAAGGAAGATAGTGGGCGTGGTGGAATGCGACATACCCGACGAGGCGCGCGCCTTCAAGGACTCTGACCCCGTGACCGACCAGATAGGCCACAACGTGGCGCAGTTCCTGCTCGGCGACATGAAGCGCGGCGTGATACCGCCATCGTTCCTGCCGCTGCAGAGCGGAGTGGGCAGCACGGCCAACGCCATACTCGGCGCGCTCGGCCACGAGAAGAGCGTGCCCGACTTCAACGTATACACCGAAGTGCTGCAAGACAGCGTGGTGGGCATGATGCTCGAGGGCCGCGTGAAAGACGCATCGTCGTGCTCGCTGACCGTATCCAACGAATGCCTCCGCCAGATTTACGACAACATAGACTACTTCAAGCAGCACCTGACGCTGCGCCCCAGCGAGATATCCAACTCGCCCGAGGTGATACGCCGACTCGGCGTGATAGCCATCAACACGGCCATAGAAGTAGACATCTACGGCAACGCCAACTCTACGCACATCAGCGGCACGAAGATGATGAACGGCATAGGCGGCTCGGGCGACTTCGAGCGCAACGCATACATCAGCATATTCACGTGCCCGTCGACGGCTAAGGGCGGACTGATCAGCTCGATAGTGCCCCTCGTGAGCCACCAGGACAGCTCGGAGCACGACGTAAACGTGATAGTAACCGAGCAGGGAGTGGCCGACCTGCGCGGCAAGAGTCCCGAGCAGCGCGCGCACCTCATCATAGAGAACTGCGCCCACCCCGACTACCGACCGCTGCTGCGCGAGTATCTCAACATAGCCAAAGGCGGACACACGCGCCACAGCCTGACCGCCGCCTTCGCCATGCACGACACGCTGGCACGCAAGGGCGACATGCACCTCACCGACTTTACGGAATACGTTAAGTAAAGGTGAAAGGGTGAAAAGGTGAAAAGGTGAAAGAGTGAAAGGGTGAGAGGGTTAGACAAATATACCAACGATAATTCATTAACGCTTTCTTCTCTCTCACCCTCTCTCACCCTCTCCCATTCTCCCCTTTTCACCTTTTCACCCTTTCACCCTTTCACCCTTTTACCTTTTCACCTTTTTACCTTTTTACCTTTAAAATTTCCTTTTTACTTTTTTACCTTTTTACTTTTATGTACCTTTGCAGTCCGTAACACGATATTCAACAGATGCTGGAAAAAAGAATCCTGATAACCGGAGCAAGCGGCTTCATAGGCAGCTTCATCGTAGAGGAAGCACTCAAGCAAGGCTTCGAGACGTGGGCCGCAGTACGCAAAGGCAGCTCCAGGAAATACCTGACGGACAAAAGGATACACTTCATCGAACTTAATCTTGCCGACGCCGACGGGCTTAAGACCCGGCTGGCAGGGCACGACTTCAACTACATCGTACACGCTGCGGGAGCCACCAAATGCCTGCACGCCGACCAGTTCTTCAGCGTGAACACCGCAGGCACGGCCAACCTCGCCGAGGCCGCACGGCAGGCATGCCCCTCGCTGCGCCGCTTCGTGTTCATCAGCAGCCTCAGCGTGTGCGGTCCCGTGCGCGAGCGGCGCCCCTATACGGAGATAACCGCCGACGACGAGCCGCGCCCCGACACGGCCTACGGCCGCAGCAAGCTCGCCGCCGAACGGGCGCTCGACGGCATCGAGGGGCTGCCCTTCATAGTGCTGCGCCCCACGGGAGTCTACGGCCCGAGGGAGAAAGACTACTTTATGATGGCGCAAAGCATAAGCCGCCACGTAGACTTCGCCGCCGGACTAAGACCGCAAGACCTCACGTTCATCTACATAAAAGACTTGGTGCAAGCCGTATTCCTCGCCCTCGACCGCGGCACCTGCGGACGACGCTACCTGCTGAGCGACGGCAACGTGTACGCCTCGCGCACGTTCAGCGACCTGATACGGGCCGAACTGGGCAACCCCTGGCTGCTACGCCTGAAAGCCCCACTGTGGCTGCTACGCCTGATAACCGCCGCCGGCGACGCCTTTGGCAAGGCCACGGGACGCATGACAGCGCTCAACAACGACAAATATAAGATAATGAGGCAGCGCAACTGGCGGTGCGACATCGCCCCCGCCGTAAGCGAACTGGGCTACCGTCCCCGTTACGACCTGAGCCGGGGAGTGCGCGAAGCCGTAGAATGGTATAAGGAAAATAAATGGTTGTGAGGTTTTAGGGTTATAAGGTTTTGGGGTTATAAGGTTTTAGGGTTATAAGTTTTTTGGGGTTTTAAGGTTATAAGATTGTGAGATTTATATACCTCAATTCAAAAAACGACATAAGCCCACAACCGCATAACCCAACAACCACATAACCGCAAGACCGCAAAACCCAACAACCGCATAACACAACAACAACATAACCCAACAACCACATAATGATAAAATTCATAAAACTGCTGTTCACAATAGACAAGCACCCGAGGAAAGGACTCTTCGCCCTCGAATGGGTGATGCTGGGTTATCTCGTGCTAACTTTACTCATAGTATTCTTCACCTACACTAAGGCCGAGAACCCCGACGCCATGATATGGGGACGCATCAGGGTGGCAGCCGTCACCGCCGGCATGTGGGCCGTCTACCGCATGGCACCGTGCCGCCTAACCCACTTCATCCGAATAGCCGTACAACTGGCGCTGCTCGGCTGGTGGTATCCCGACACTTACGAGATAAACCGCATGCTGCCCAACCTCGACCACGTGTTCGCCGAATGGGAGCAGCAGATATTCGGATGCCAGCCCGCCCTGCTATTCTGCGAGGCCATGCCGTGGCCGGTGGTAAGCGAGCTGATGAGCATGGGCTACGCATCGTATTACCCGATGATAGTCACCGTGGTGGTGTTCTATTTCCTGTTCAGGTACAAGGAGTTCGAGCGTGCCGCGTTCGTCGTGCTCACAGCGTTCTTCCTGTATTACCTGATTTACATCTTCCTGCCCGTCACCGGCCCGACGTTCTACTACAATGCCGTTGGGCTCGACTGCATCGTTAGGGGCGAGTTCCCCAACGTGCACGACTACTTCAACTATTACCAAGACTGCCTGCCCACGCCCGGCTACGAGCAAGGGCTGTTCTACCAAATGGTGGAGAGCGCCAAAGCCGCCGGCGAGCGGCCCACGGCAGCCTTCCCGAGCAGCCACGTAGGCATAAGCACGGTGCTGATGATGCTCGCATGGCACAGCGGCAGCCGCCGGCTCTTCTACATTCTCATGCCCTTTTACGTGCTGCTCTGCCTATCCACCGTGTACATCCAAGCCCATTACGCCATCGACGTCGTGGCAGGACTCGCCACCGGCGCAGCCTTCTATTTCGCGCTGATGTGGGAGGGAAAGAGAGTGGTCGGAGTGTCAAAAAAGTAGTTAACTGGAGTTAACTACTTTTTTGACACACTCATCACTAAATTTAACTCCCTTTGTATTCCCTTTTTCCTCTAAATCTACTATTTTTGCACCCATGACAAGGTTTGTTAGACTCATAATACCGGCATTGATGATGTTGTCAGCCGCACCGGCGTCGGCACAAAACCAGGGCACTGACGGCAAGGCGAATCCCGAAGACAAGGAAGTAGACATGGACAACCCAACGTTCGTGCCGCGCGTCAAGGTGAGCCGCGTGCTCGTCGACGGTGACAGCATCCAGTACGTCGAGCTTAACAACGTGTACGTCTATCCGCAACCGATATTCAAAAGCAAACGCCAACGGGCTGCATACAACCGTTTGGTGTACAACGTGAAGAAAGTGCTTCCCATAGCGAAGGAAGTCAACAAAATCATAATCGAAACTTACGAATACCTCCAAACCTTGCCTGACAAGAAAGCCCGCGACGAGCACATGCAACGCGTGGAGGAAGACATAATGCGCCGCTATACGCCGAGAATGAAAAAACTGTCATACTCGCAAGGCAAACTGCTGATAAAGCTCGTCTACCGCGAGTGCAACTCGTCGGCCTACGAGCTTATCAAGGCTTTCATCAGTCCCGTGCGCGCCGGCTTCTACCAAGCCTTCGCCTGGGCTTTCGGTGCCAGCCTTACGAAGAAATACGACCCCGAAAAGACCGACCGACTCACCGAGCGCGTGGTGCTAATGGTGGAGGCAGGACAGCTCTGAACGCCTGCGGAAAATCTTCAACAGGCACTCAGGCTGCCGCTAATAAATAAAAGGGAAACACCTTATTTCTCAGAATACAACACTTGGATCACCGTTTGTCCCACGGCTCCGAGCGTTGACTTGTCGATAAACTCCATCGTGTCGTTCACCGTGTGCCACGTAGGCCCGAAGCTGCTTGTTTGGCAGTCAGGGTAATAAGCAATGATGTCGATCGTCGGAATCTTGGCTTTCTCGTTCACGGGCACATGGTCGTCGGTAACGTAAGCCCCGTCGCGGTCAACGAACAGGCTGCCGTAACCGGCCACCTTAGCCGCCGCCCACACCTTCTTTACCAAGTCGGGAGCGTATTGCATCGACATTCCTTCGCGCCAGAACTGCGAACCCTGACCGCCCACCATGTCTAAAAGGATGCCGTAACGAGCCTTGTAGCCGGGCTTATGCGGATTGGTCGACCAATACTGCGCACCCAAAGCCCACGAGTCGCCGTTGTCGGTGGCGTCGCTCCAGCGCGGCACGCCCCAGTCTTCAGCGTCGAAACAAACAAAGTCGACACCCACGTTGAGCTTAGCCGTGTCGGCCGCGAGCAGCCTCGCCACCTCGAGCATAACGGCTATGCCGCTCGCGCCGTCGTTGGCTCCCATGACGGGTTTGCGCCAATTGGTGCTGTCAGGGTCGTTGTCGGCCCACGGACGCGTGTCCCAATGGGCGCAAAGCAATATGCGCTCGGCCATCTCCGGCCTGTAGCTGGCAATGATGTTGGTGGCCTTAAGCTGCGTGCCGTCATACCCGCTGAGCGTTACCCGTTGCGGAATGACGTCGAGACCGAACTGCTTAAACTTGCCGATAATCCACTCGCCGCACTGATCGTGGGCCTCGCTGTTCATCGTGCGCGGTCCGAAATCACACTGTTTTGCGCAGAAAGCGTAAGCACTGTCGGCGTTGAACACCGGTCCTACGGGCTGCGCCGCCAAGTCGTCTCCGCCCGAAGCGGCCTTCTTATTACTATTGCATGCCGCCAACAACAATAGCGACAGCATTAATACACCTATAATTCTCATCTCGTATTATTTATTACTTACTCTGCACTTTCGCCATCACCCTGAGCCAGTTGCACCCCCATATACGTGCGATGTCTCGCTCATTGTAACGGCGGCGGAGCAGTTGTATTGTGAAGTTGATCATCTCAGAGGAGTCCGCCAGCCCCCTTACTCCTCCGTCTCCGTCGAAGTCGGTCCCCAAACCTACGTGCTCCACGCCCATAATCTTCACGGCATGTTCAAGATGCGCGAGAGCGTCCATGATGCTTGCTTTCCGCCCGTCGTTGCGCAAGAAGCCGTGATACAGCGTAATATGTGCCACGCCTCCTCGGGCTGCAAGCGCCCTGAGCTGGTCGTCAGAGAGGTTGCGGGGCACGTCGCACAGGGCCTTACAGTTGCTGTGACTGCACACTATCGGGTCCGAACTGATGTCGAGAGCGTCGTAAAAGCTCTTTTCAGCGGCATGGCTGAGGTCGACCATGATGCCCTGGCGGTTCATCTCGGCTATCACCTTCTCGCCGAAACGGCTCACTCCGCCATGCGTAGAGCATCCGCGCGCACTGTCGCAGATGTCGTTGTCGCCGTTGTGGCACAGCGTGATGTAGACCACTCCGCGCCGGGCGAAATGCTCAACGTTGGCCAAGTCGTGGTTAAGGGCTATGCCGTTCTCTATGCCGAGCATTATGGAATGCCGCCCGTGACGCTTGTCCTCATACAGGTCGGCGGGCGTCCGGGCAATGCTTATGTAGCGGCTGTTGGCCTTTACGATAGCTTCTATCTTGTCGAAAATCAGGTCTGCGTACTCGGTAGGCCCCTTCACGGGGAACGCCACCTTAGACGAGAACGCCTCGCCTATCTTCGGTTGCGGCAGGTAAGCGGCCATGATGACGGCGTCCTGCCGCCCTTCGGCCATCTTGTGCATGTCGACGAGTATGCGCGGATCGCGCCTGTCGAAATGAATGTCCTCGTGAAAGAACATCGGCGTGTCGCAATGCGTGTCAAGCGTAAGCATCCGTCGGTGCAGACGCTTTGCGGCAGAGAAATCGGCGGCGCGGGCCACAAGCCACTTGAACAGCACCAAGCCGTCGTCTTCCAGCCATTCGGGATGCCACTGCACGCCCATCAGAGCCTTGTGCTCGCTGCTCTCTATGGCTTCGATTATGCCGTCGGGCGACTTGGCGCTTACCACGAAGCGCCGCCCGGCGTTCCTCACCGCTTGGTGGTGAAGCGAGTTGACTGCGAGCGTCTCCTTATTATATAATGTGTAAATCACCGACTTCGGGTCGAGCCTCACTGTGTGGGTAGGCTCCCTACGGTCGGCGTCCTGACTGTGTTTCAGCAGCCTTTGCGCCCCGCCTACGGCCACCCGCCCCGCTGCTGCGCCCTCTGCGATGTCTTGCTCAACCTCGCCGCCGAGCGCGGCAGCCAGCACCTGCACGCCGCGGCATATGCCGAGCATGGGTATCTGGCGGTTGTAGGCAAGCCTTACGGTGAGCAGCTCGGCCTTGTCGCGCTCGCGGTTAATGCCGTGAAGCCGCGGCGAAGGCTCCTCGCCCACCCACAGCGGATTGACGTCGCCGCCGCCGGTGAGCAGCAGTCCGTCGATGTTGTCAAGCGTGTTGATTATCGCGTCGCGGTCGGCTAACGGCGGAATGATTACCGGCACGCCACCGGCCTCGACCACCGACTTGTAATAGCGTTCGGCAAGGCGCGTCTCCCCGTCGGCGTAATTGCCCGTAAGTCCTATCATGGGCTTGCGCGCGGCCTCGGGATAGCGCGAGTAGATGTCTTCAAGGCAACCCTTAAGGTCAAACTGTCTCATCGCGGCCTTGCCTCCGTCATTTTCTCAGTTCCTGCGGCACGGGCACTTCCCTCTTGATGCTCTGCTCGAGCGAGATGAGCGTCTCGGTGGCCACCACGCCGGGTATGCCCTGCATCTGGTTGTTGAGCAGGTCCATCAGTTGCTCGTTGTCGCGGGCGTAGAGCTTCACGAGCATGGTGTAAGGGCCGGTGGTGAAGTGGCACTCCACGATCTCGGGGATGTGCTCCAGCCGTTCTACGACAGACTTGTACATGCTGCCGCGCTCAAGGGTGATGCCGACATACGTGCACGTAGTGTAGCCGAGGCTCTTCGCGTTGACGTCGAATCCGCTGCCGGTTATCACCCCGTTCTCTATGAGATGCTGCACGCGCTGGTGAATCGCCGCGCGCGACACGCCGCACTCTGCCGCAACGTCCTTAAAGGGTATGCGGGCGTTCTTAGACAATATGCTAAGAATCTTTCTGTCAAGACTATCTATTTTTTCCATTTCCAGTGTTTTAAGTTTGGTTTCTGCTGTTAATGTTCCTTTCTTGTAACATCTTACTTAATGCGAGCAAATATACGCATTAAAAATGAGACATACAACATTTTGACATGAAATTTGCAGGATTCAGCGCATAATGAAATAAAAAAGGGAGACTTTTTACAGTCTCCCCCTTCCGTTCATGACAAACAAGAGTTATTTGTTAGGTTGTGCTTTTGAAGCCGATGTCTTTGCGGGCCTTATCTTGGCGGCTTTCACCGTCGCGGGGCCGGCCTTCGCCGCAGCGCCTTGCCCGGCGGCCTTAGCCTTGTTGACGCTTACCAGCTCTACGGTGAACACGAGCGCGCTGTAAGGTTTTATCTTGCCTGCGGCTCTCTCGCCGTAGGCAAGGTCGTAAGGTATGTACAGCTCCCACTTGCTGCCTGCGGGCATCATCGTGAGGGCCTCGGCCCATCCCTTGATCACCTGGCTGGGGCGGAACTTGTTGGTCTGTTCCTTCCGCTCGTATGAGCTGTCGAAGACGGTGCCGTCTACCAGGCGGCCTTCGTATTTCACGGTCACCTCGTCGTTAGCGGCAGCCACAGGGCCTTCGCCTCTCACGAGCACCTTATACTGCAGTCCGCTGGGCAGCGTCACCACTCCCGGCTTCTGCTTGTTGGCGGCGAGGAAGTCTTCGCCGGCCTTCTTGTTGGCGGCGTTGCGGTCGTCTACTGCTTGCTTGAAGGCCTTGTCGAAATAGGCTTTAGCCGTGCTGTCGGCCATCATCGCGTGGTCGCCTTTCAGGGCGTTGACGAATCCGCGGTTGAAGGCGGCCTCGTTGATGGAGTCCGGCCTGCCGGCAAACTCTTCCTTAAGGAAGGGCAGCATCCGCTGGCTTACCATCAGGGCTATCTGCTCTCCGGCGTAATAGGCCTTGAGTTTGCCGTCGAAGCCTTTGGCCACGGCGTCCTCGTAACCTTGTATGAAGTCGGCCATGTAGGCAGTATCCACGCCGAGGCTCTGCGTAAGGTAGGGCACGAGCCCGTCTGTGCGCACCATGCCGGCGGCATAGCTCAGCGAGTCGGCGGCGTTGTCGAGCGTCACCACCTCCACCGGGGCCTTGTCCCGCTTCTTGTCTTTCTTCTTCTTTCCGGCCGCGTCGGCGGTATTGAAAAGAGCGCCCGCCACAAGAGCGAGCGCTATCATCAGGGGTTTGATCATTGTTTTTTCTTTTGTAAGGTCTTACGGTTGTAAGGTTTTACGGTCTTACGGTTGTAAGGTCTTACCTTTTTACCTTTTCACCTTTTTACCTTTAAACCGCCTTTTTACCTTTAAACCGCCTTTTCACCTTTTAAATCATTTTCTTCCCAGTCCTATCAGTTCTATCTTGAAGATCAGCGTGGAGAAGGGCTTTATCTTTGAAGTCTCGCGGTCGCCGTAAGCCTGGTCTTGAGGTATCACCACCTCCCACGTGCTGCCCACGGGCATGTGCGTGAGGGCTTCAGTCCATCCGGGTATCACCTGGTTGGCGCGCAGCGTGATAGGCTCCTTGCGCTCGTAAGAGCTGTCGAACACCTTGCCGTCTATCGTCTTGCCTTCGTAGTGCACCCTTACGGTCGACGTGTCCTTAGGCATCTCGCCCGTGCCTTCCTTGATCACCTTATAGAGCACTCCGTGGTCCAGCTTCTTCACGCCGGCCTGCTTGGCGTATTCGGCAAGATACTTTTCGCCGGCCTTCTTGTTTTCGCCGTACTGCTGCTCCATTGACTTAGCCTTGATGGCCGACATCTTGAGCTGTGCCAGGCGCTGTGCTTCCTCTACGGTCATGAGTCCGCCCTCGCCCGACGTGCCGCTGATGAATCCGGCCATGAAGTTCTTCAGCGAGATAGTCTTGGTGGAGTCGTCGCCGAAGAGCTCGCGGTTGATGCCCTTGAGCATCTGGTTGGATATCTGCTGGCCTATCTGTATGCCTGCGTAGTAGGCAGCCTTCTTCTTGTCGTCGCCTGCGTTCACGCCGGTGTTAAGTCCGCGGTAGAACTCGTCGAGGTAGGCTGTGTCTACGCCGAGACCCCTTACGAGATATTCCTTCAATCCTTGTGTCTGGGCCATGCCTATGGCGTAGCTTACGGTGTCTACGTCGTTCTTCAAGTCCGCCTTAGGCGCGGAATTGCCGCACGACATGAAGCCTGCGGCCACTACAGCTGTTGCGGCTGCCAATGTAAGTTTTTTCATCGTTGCTATTTTTATTTTATTGATTATGCTGTTTTAGGGGGCTAATCGGCCTAATTCGGCTCATTGCCGATAAGCCTGACGCCGTGTCGTCACACTACCTCTATCAGCTCAACGTCGAACACGAGCGTTGCGAACGGCGGTATCGAGGCGCCTGCGCCGCGCTCGCCGTAGCCGAGGTGGTAAGGTATGAAGAAGCGGTACTTGGCGCCTTCTTGCATGAGCTGCAGGCCTTCGGTCCATCCGGCTATCACCTGGTTGAGGGGGAACACGGCCGGCTCGCCGCGCTGCACGCTGCTGTCGAACACGGTGCCGTCGATGAGGAAGCCCTCGTAGTGGCACTTCACCTTGTCGGTAGCCTTCGGCTTGCGGCCGTTGCCTTCCTTGATCACCTTGTATTGCAGGCCGCTGGGCAGGGTCACCACGCCGTCTTTCGAGGCGTTGTCGGCCAGATACTGCTCGCCCTCGGCCTTAGCCGCCTTGCCCTTCTCGGCCATTTCGGCATTGGCCTTCTCCTCCTGCTTGCGGAAAAACTCTTGCACTAACGTCTGCGCTTCACGGTCGGCCACCTTAAGCTCGGCGCCTGCCAGCACGTCTTTTATGGCGGCGGCGAAATCGTCTATGCTCAGCCCCGTGGCACCCATCTGCGCCAGCTGGCGGCCGATGCCCAATCCCAAAGCGTAACTTAACTTGTCCATTCTTCTCTTTCTGTTACTTAAATACCTTAAAAATAAAACCGTGCAAAGGTAGCATTTTTATCCGATTATGGCATTATTATCGCAGAAAAATCACTAATTTTGTGGAAAGATAAATCTTATTTAAGGTTCATCCGCAAATCTGTTGGATGGTAGAGTCGTGCAGTGCGAACAGCCTAAGCTTGAAATATTTGTCGTCCCTA
>CALUFN010000005.1 GCA_944319945.1 uncultured Prevotella sp. | reverse complement strand
CCTGCGGCAGTTCGCCCTTGCGCTCGAGGTAAGTCTTTACGCCGGGCAGGTCGCGAGTCTGGTATTTGGGGAACGAATTGAGCATGATGCTCGTTACTTGGTGGTCAACGAACGGGTTCATGAAGCGCTCGAGCACGTCACTTGCGAACTTTTGAAGCTCTTCCTTCGGGAGGTTGAGCGTCTCCATAAGCTCCTCGAACTGTACCTTGTGGATGTACTTGCCGATCACGGGGTCTTTGCAAGCGTCGCGCACGATGTTGATTCCGCTGAGGAACGCTACCGGGCTTAACACAGTGTGGGGACCATTGAGCAGCGTAACCTTGCGCTCGTGATAAGGTTCTTCAGACGGAACGAAGAGCACGTGCAGGCCGGCCTTGTCTGCGGGGAACTCCTCCGCGATCTCCTTCGGGGCCTCGATAACCCACAGGTGGAAGATTTCAGCCTGTACGACGAGGTTGTCCTCGTAGCATATCTTCTGCTGAATGTCCTTGATCTCCTTGCGCGGGAAGCCCGGGACGATGCGGTCTACCAATGTAGCATAAACGCCGCAGCACTCAGTAAACCACTTCTTGAAATCCTCGCCGAGGTTCCACAGCTCTATGTACTTATAGATGCAGTCCTTCAGTACGTGGCCGTTCAGGAAGATAAGCTCGCAGGGGAAGATGATGAGACCTTTCGTCGGGTCGCCGTTGAAAGTCTGGTAGCGGCGGTAGAGCAGCTGTACGAGCTTGCCGGGATACGAACTTGCGGGAGCGTCGTCGAGCTTGCAGCTCGGGTCGAAAGCTATTCCTGCCTCGGTTGTGTTTGAGATTACGAAACGTATTTCGGGCTGGTCGGCAAGAGCCATGAATGCTTGGTTTTGCGAATATGGGTTGAGGGCGCGGCTTACTACGTCGATACGTGTGAGGCTGTTTACGGGTTTGCCGTCCTCAAGACCTTGCAGGTTTACGTGGTAAAGGCAGTCTTGGCCGTTCAGCCAGTCGATCATGCCGTTGGCAAGAGGCTGTACGATTACCACCGAACCGTTGAAGTCTGTCTTTTGGTTCATGTTGTAGATAATCCAATCTACAAACGCACGGAGGAAGTTGCCTTCACCAAACTGAATTACTTTTTCGGGCATTACGCTTTTAGGCGCAGTCCTTTTGTTAAGAGCTTGTAATTTTTTCATGATTTGTTTTCTAAATTTGTTTTTCCTTTATCTTGTGCAAAGATACATTATTATTCCATATGTCTTACTTTTTTGCGCAATGAAATGCACGTAAAGGTTTGCGTTGCGACGTCCGCATGTTGCGCGGATGACCGTCAGGCGGGCCGCAATGCTCCTGTCGCTTGTCGGTTAACGGTGTTACATGGCGAAGCTGTTGAAGCCTCCGTCTACCACGGCTACCGTCCCGGTGACGAACTTAGCGGCGTCGCTCATCAGGTAATGTATCGTGCCGCAGAGTTCCTCCGGGTCGCCCATTCGTCCGAAGGGAGTCTGGTGTATTACGTCTTTGCCGCGCTGTGTGTAGGTGCCGTCAGGATTGGTCAGCAGCGTGCGGTTCTGCTCGGTGATGAAGAATCCAGGGGCTATGGCGTTCACTCTAATGCCTTCGCCGAACTTCTTGGCGCATTCGGTGGCCATGAATGCCGTGAAGTTGCTTATCCCGGCTTTGGCTGCGGCGTATCCGCACACGCGGGTGATGGGGCGGAACGCGGCCATCGACGAGAAGTTGATGATAGAGCCTTTGCCCTGTTTCACCATAGGCTTGAGGAACACCTGCGTAGGTATTACGGTGCCGGTAAGATTGAGGTCGAGCACTTTTTGAAATTCCTCAATCTTCAGGTCGAAGATGTTACCCTCGGGAGATATTACCGCTCCGGGCATGTTTCCGCCGGCGGCGTTGAGCAGGGTGTCAACGCGTCCGTACTTGGCTATTATGTCGTCGCAGTTCTTCTGTACCGTCTCTTGGTTCATTACGTCGGTTTTCATAAACTCGGCCTTGCCGCCGTCTTTCACGATGTCGTCGGCGATTTCCTTGCCGACGTTTTCCTTTCGTCCGAGGATTATCACCTGTGCGCCGTTCTTGGCGAGGTATTTTGCTATTGTGCGGCCGAGCACTCCGGTACCGCCGGTGATTACAACTACGTAATCCTTGATATTAAATAATTCGTTCATTGTGTCTGTTTTTTTAGTTGACAAGTTCACTGAGACGAGCAGACAAGGAGATTTGTCTTGTGGATTCCGTAAGGGTAAACTTGGCTTGTCTGCTCGTTGCTTGTCCCTGTTTGCTTGTCCCTGTCTGCTTGTTTACTTGTTGCTTGTCTGCTCACTTAATTCACGGTCTACGGTTGCGAGTATGCCCTGCACCTGTCCCATTGCGAACATGCGTCCGAGGAACGTGTAGCCGGCGTTGTAGCCGCGGTTTTCGTCGCCGAGCATGTTGGGGCCGTGGTCTACGCGCATCGGCAGCTTCGGGTTCGCTTTCTCGAATGTGCGCGCCAGCTCGATGAGGTCGGCCCGTCCGCCGAGGTGCGAAGCCTCGGTGAAGTCGCCGTTGGGGAACACCTTGCACGAGCGCATGTGTACGAACCATGTGCGGTCGGCGTATTTCCTTGCCATTGCGGGCACGTTGTTTTGCGCTCCGGCCGACAGCGAGCCGGCGCAGAAGGTCAGTCCGTTGTGCGGGTCGTCAACCGCCTTGAGCAGCCAGTCTATGTCTTCTTCGCACGTTACGATGCGCGGAAGGCCGAGTATGGGGAAGGGTGGGTCGTCGGGGTGAACGCACATATACATTCCGTATTCGTTGCACACGGGCATTATTGCGGCGAGGAAGTAGCGCATGTTCTCGCGCAGCTGTTCCTTCGTGATGCCCTTGTAGAGGTCGAGCAGTTGGCGGAACAGCTCTACGGGGTGCTCGTCGTTCTCGGTGATGTTGCCGTTTACGAAGCCCTGCGTCTTCACAATGATGTTTTCCACTAACTTGTGGTTGTCGGCCGGTGTCATGGTCTGCTTCAGTTTCTCCACTTCGGCCATCACTTCCGCACTGTAATCCTTCTCGGCTCCTTCGCGTTTCAGTATGCAGCAGTCGAAGTAAGCGAACTGAGCGTGGCTGAAGTACAGGTTGCTCGTGCCGTCGGGGTTGGGGTGGGCGAGGTCCGTGCGTGCCCAGTCGAGCACGGGCATGAAGTTGTAGCAGATAGTGTGCACGCCCTCAAGACCGAGGTTCTTAAGGCTCTCCTTGTAGTTCTCTATCAGTCGGTCGCGGTCGGGACCGGCGTATTTGATGCTTTCGCATACGGGCAGGCTCTCCACCACTGACCAGCGCATGCCGTAGCTTTCGATGTACTCGCGCAGGTCGCGGATCTTGTCGCGCGTCCATATTTCGCCGTTGGGCACGTCGTGCAGGGCGGTTACGATGCCCTCCACGCCGATTTGTTTCAGCATCGACAATGTTATCTTGTCGTTCTTGCCGAACCATCTCCATGTTTTTTCCATATTCCTGTTGGTTTTACGTATGTTAGTTTTTACTCGTGATGATAAGGTTCGTTCTTAATTATAGTGCACGCGCGGTATATTTGCTCGGCGAGCACCAGCCTTACCATTTGGTGCGAGAATGTCATGCGCGACAGTGATATCTTCTCGTCGGCGCGGTCGTACACGGCTTGCGAGCACCCGTAGGGGCCGCCTATAACGAAGACAAGGTTGCGCACAGTCATCTGTTTGTTACTTAACCATGACGCAAATTCCATGCTGCTGTACTCTTTTCCGCGTTCGTCGAGCAAGGTTACATGGGCTTTGTCTTCAATGCTTTTCAGTATCAGCTCGCCTTCTTTCTCTTTTTGCTGCTTTTCGCTGAGGCTCTTGCTGTTTTTAATTTCGGGTATTACTTTCACGCTGAAGGGGGTGTAGTGGCTTATCCTGTCGGCATAATCCCTTATTCCTTCGGCGTATAGTTTGTCGGCCGTTCTGCCGACGAGCAGCAATGTGGTTTTCATATGCCGGTTAATATTCGTTCTTACGTTTGGGATTCATTGGGAACCAGCCTTTCCTTACGCGTTCGCGCTGCTCGAACAGCTCTTTGATAGACCAAAGCGACGACGCCCCGAATATGCCGAGAACGGCCGAAACTATTGAGTTTTCGATAAACAATGCCGCAGCGACGCATGCAATGCCGGCTATGAGAAACATCCACCAATATCTCGTGCCGGAATAATATTCCGTCTTAATCACTATCGGGTGAAACAGGCCTATAATCAAAAAGCAAGATACGGCTATGATTATTCCAGTGAAATATAAATCCATTCGTATTTACGTTATATTCGTTTGTTTGGGCAACAAAGTTAGCGAAAGTACGGCTAAAAGCAAAACAAATTTTGTTTTATTAATGTTTGTTTTTGTTGGATTGGCATAACGAAAGAGATTCTCGCTCAGTAAAATATGAAACTGACTGCATAAAATAAAAACGACCGTAGAGACGTAACGGTGCCGCGTCCCTGAAATACGGCGGCACGTGCACGGTGAAGCCTACGGCCACAGGCGGTATGGCGTATGTAAATCGCGCAGATGTATCCGCCGATCGCCAGTGAGCGGAAATGACGTTTTGATACAAAACAAGGGAAAAGACGTGGCAAAACGTCAGTCGGGAAATGTCGGAAAAATGCGGCGGAATAGGATATCAAAGACTGTTTCGTAGCCCCGGTGCCGGTCATAAGCGGCTGCCGATAGTGCGATTCATGGCCTTTAACACCACAAAATGCCACCTCTGAGATTGCAAAACGCAGTCTTTTGCAGCCAGATTTGCCGTCTCCTCCATGCACGATCACGGTCTTTATCCACGGCGGATACAGCATTTATCACTGATAGATGCCGTCCAAAAAATGTTAAAACGCTGCGTTCGTTTGCACATTTTGGCACGCTTGGCCGTACTGCGATGAGTATCAGTCGTTTACGATTGCACGCGGTTTTTGCCGATATTTCAGTCCGAAGTCTGATGTTTCCACGCCGAAGGCCTCCATAGTGTTAAACGGAAATACACTTTGAAAGCCGTAACGTCGTTTGGTTTACATTTTGCGACAAGGCGGCATTCCGGTGAAATCGCCGAGTTTGTGCATTATTTTTGATGAATGTCTGCAAACTGCCAACACCAGCCCGTAGAGATGCGGCGCGCCGCGTCTCTACGAGAGGATTCTCCAAACCCCAATCGTTCGTTTCAGCGTAATGTGCGTCATGCTTTTCAGCCTGTTCGACATAAACACGTTATCAGCCTGAAGTATGACGACCGATTGGGGTTTAAGGCTGATGAAAATTCAGGGAAAAAGCAAAAAAAAATCAAATCGTTAAGTTGTAATCTGATTTTATTTGTTATCTTTGTGGCAATCTAAAACAAGGTCTATGCATGGCCTGCCGCAAGCCGGACGGCTTGTAGAGCCATGCCTTGTGCTATGGAATCTTTAACATCATATATATAAAATATGGAAAATAACTCAGAATTGATTGCTTTGTGTGAGGCCAAAGCCAAGCAGTGGCTCACACCGGTTTTTGACGCAGACACGCAGAAAGCCGTAAGGGAAATGCTCGACAATGAAGACAAGACGGACCTGATAGAGTGCTTCTATAAGAACCTCGAATTCGGCACGGGCGGCCTGCGCGGCATAATGGGAGCCGGCAGCAACCGCATGAACGTTTATACCGTAGGCATGGCCACGCAGGGCTTTGCCAACTACTTGAAGAAGAACTTCGCCGATCGCGAGCAGATATCCGTAGTGGTATGTCACGACTGCCGTAACAACAGCCGTCTGTTTGCCGAGACCGTTGCCGACATATTCTCGGCCAACGGCATCAAGGTTTACCTGTTCGACGACATGCGCCCCACGCCCGAGTGCTCGTTCGCAATACGCCACCTCGGCTGCCAAAGCGGCGTGAACATCACGGCGAGCCACAACCCGAAGGAGTACAACGGATATAAGGCTTACTGGGAAGACGGCGCTCAGGTGTTGGCTCCGCACGACACGGGCATCATCGACGAGGTGAACAAGGTTAGGGTAGAGGACGTTAAGTTCGACGGCAACAAGGACCTCATCGAGATTATCGGCGAGGAGATCGACAAGGTTTACCTCGACCTCATCCACGGAATATCCATTGACCCCGAGGTCATCAAGCGTCAGAAGGACCTGAAGATAGTCTATACCCCGCTGCACGGCACGGGCATGATGCTCATTCCGCGCTCGCTGAAGCTCTGGGGATTTGAGAACGTACACTGCGTGGAAGAGCAGATGGTGAAGAGCGGAGACTTCCCCACGGTGGTAAGCCCCAACCCCGAGAACGGCGAGGCCCTTTCGCTCGCGCTGCGCGACGCTAAGGCTCTTGACGCCGACATCGTGATGGCCAGCGACCCCGACGCCGACCGCGTGGGCATGGCCTGCAAGAACGACAAGGGCGAGTGGATACTCGTCAACGGCAACCAGACCTGCCTCATCTTCCTCTATTATATAATAAGGAACCGCCAGGCAATGGGCCTTATGAAGCCTACGGACTTCATCGTGAAGACCATAGTTACCACAGAGGTTATCCGCAAGGTGGCCGAGAAGCAGCACATCGAGATGCGCGACTGCTACACGGGCTTCAAGTGGATTGCACGCGAGATAGCCCTTTCGGAAGGAAAGCAGCAGTATATCGGCGGCGGCGAGGAGAGCTACGGCTTCCTGGCAGAAGACTTCGTGCGCGACAAGGACGCCGTTTCTGCCTGCTGCCTGCTCGCCGAGATTTGCGCTTGGGCTAAGGACCAGGGCAAGACGCTCTACGACGTGCTGATGGGCATCTATCTTGAATACGGCTTCTCTAAGGAGTTTACCGTAAACGTAGTTAAGCCGGGAAAGACCGGAGCCGACGAGATAAAGCAGATGATGACCGACTTCAGGAACAATCCTCCGCAGGAGCTTGGCGGCAGCAAGGTAGTGCTTTGGAAGGACTACAACACGCTCGAGCAGCGCGACGCCGAGGGCAACGTCACCAAGATAGACATGCCCACGACGAGCAACGTGCTCCAGTGGTTCTGCGACGACGAGACGAAGATCAGCGTGCGCCCGTCGGGCACCGAGCCTAAGATCAAGTTCTACATCGAGGTTAAGGACACCATGAAGTGCGCCGGATGCTACGAGCGCTGCACTAAGGCTGCCGAGGCCAAGATAGAGGCTATCAAGAAGTCGCTCAACTTAGACTGATTTTGATGACAGACATTTAATGTTAAGCCGGTGGGGAAGAACTTTCCCTCCGGCTTTTTCATGCCACGAACCGTAGATTTACTGGCGGCGACGTTGAATATTCACTCCTGAATGCGCCTTTATGGTAAAAAATGAGTAAGTTTGCAAACGTAATAACATCATGTAACGACGATGAAAGTAAATCTTGATACATTCGAAGAGCTTCACTCTCCTTGCTACGTGCTTGAGGAAAGACTGCTGCGCCGCAATTTAGAGCTGATAAGCGGCGTGGCCCGTGAAGCCGGCGTAGAGATAATATTGGCGTTCAAGGCATACGCGCTTTGGAAGACGTTCCCCATATTCAGGGAATACATCAGTGCGACAACGGCCAGCTCGCTGTATGAGGCCAAGCTGGCTTGCTGCGAGTTCGGCAGCAAGGCGCACACCTTCTCGCCGGCCTACACTGACTACGAGATAGACGAAATAGCCGCCTGCTCGAGTCATCTTACGTTCAATTCGCTTACGCAATACGCTAGGCTGCATGACCGTGCGAGGGCGGCCAACGGAGCGTTGAGCTTCGGCCTGCGCATCAATCCAGAGTATTCGGAGGTGGGCACGGCACTCTATAATCCGTGCGCACCCGGCACGCGTTTTGGCGTTACGGCCGGCAAACTGCCCGAACGCTTGCCTGACGGCATCGACGGCTTCCACTGCCATTGCCACTGCGAGAGCGGGGCGGACGTGTTTGCGCGGACGCTGACGCACATAACGGATAAGTTCTCGCGCTGGTTCGACCAAATAAAATGGATCAACTTCGGCGGCGGCCATCTCATGACGCGCAAGGATTACGACATACCTTTGCTCGTAAAGACGCTTAAGGATTTCAGCAAGGCGTATCCCCATCTTAATATAATACTCGAACCTGGCAGCGCTTTCGGTTGGCAGACCGGGCCGCTCGTGTCGCAGGTGGTCGACATCGTGGAGGATCACGGCATAAAGACGGCCGTGCTCAATGTCAGCTTTACGTGCCACATGCCCGATTGCTTAGAGATGCCATATTGGCCTGCGGTGCGCGGAGCCGAGACTCTTGAGGATGCCGACGACAGCGTAATCCGCGAGGCCGGCGTTTACCGGCTCGGTGGCAACAGTTGTCTTTCGGGCGACTTCATGGGCTACTGGCGCTTCCCCGCTGAGTTGGCGATAGGCGACAACGTGATATTTGAAGACATGCTGCATTATACTACGGTAAAAACTAATATGTTTAACGGAATTACGCATCCGTCAATAGCCCTTGCACATGCCGACGGCGAACTCGAGATTTTACGCGTTTTCGGCTACGAAGATTACCGAAATCGCATGGATTGAGAAAAATTTTAGGGAAAAATGAAAAAAAACGGGAAAAAGTTTTGCAGGTTTCAGAAAAAGCCGTATCTTTGCACCGCATTTAGAGAAATGCTCCTGTGAAAAGGAAATAAGCGGCAATAGCTCAGTTGGTAGAGCGCGACCTTGCCAAGGTCGAGGTCGCGGGTCCGAGTCCCGTTTGCCGCTCAACATTCTGAATGAATCGCGTCTTGGAGGATTTCCTCCTGAATTTGCCCAGGTGGCGGAATTGGTAGACGCGCACGTTTCAGGTGCGTGTGTTTCACGACGTGCAGGTTCGAGTCCTGTTCTGGGCACAATTTATTCAGAATGAACTTTATGTTTGGAGAGGTGGCGGAATTGGTAGACGCGCTACTTTGAGGGGGTAGTGAAAATTGTTTCGTGGGAGTTCGAGTCTCCTCCTCTTCACATATTGGTTTTATTGTTTTATAGGCGGCAATAGCTCAGTTGGTAGAGCGCGACCTTGCCAAGGTCGAGGTCGCGGGTCCGAGTCCCGTTTGCCGCTCATCTTCAAAACGAAAAATACAATCATGAATTTATACTTACGTTATTTTGATAAAGAGACATTAGTGACTAATGTCGACGATGCTATTGCTTTTTTGGCTTCCATTGACGAGATTGGCATGAATCCTGATTTGGAGCGTGACATCAGGGATTACGTAGCAAGCAGCGTTTATTATCCGAAGCGTTACAAGATACGTCCGAGAGTTTATTTCATTATCATAAAGACCGAGGCCGCCACGATGCTCGACTTCAAGCAGAAGAAGGCGTTGCGCTCCAATCTGCAGTCGGGAGATCAGCGCGACGAGGTTTCTCCGGCATTGGTGCGGCTTACCGAGGAGCGTCCGGGCTGGTATGAGGGTACGCTCGACTTCAAGCGAGTGGTGCTTGTTCCTGTGACCGGTAAGCATGAATACCGCGACACGCATTTCGTAGTTAATTGCAAGGCCATGTCGGGGCTTGACTGCTACAACCGCATGGTGGAGCATCTGCGCGGACGGGTTGACAGCCGCAGCCAGTTTCCTTCGGCTAAGGGTAAGAATTTTAGGTTCAGGTATTTAGGACTTTGGAAGTAGGCGTTATGAATAAGATAATGCTTATTGGTAATGTCGGCAAGGAACCGGTAATCCGTTATTATGACCGCGATCAGGCTATTGCCACGTTTTCTTTGGCTACTACAGAGCGCGGCTACACCCTGCCTAACGGCACGCAAGTACCGGATAGGACGGATTGGCATAACATCGTGATGTACCGCGGATTGGCAAAGATCGTGGAACGATACGTGCATAAGGGCGACAAGCTATATGTTGAAGGACGCATTCATTACCGCACCTACGACGATCAAAAAGGTATTAGGCATTATGTCACCGAGGTTTACGCCGACAATATGGAACTGTTGTCTCCAAAGCCAGCAAAGGATATTGGGCGTGAGCAGGAGGCGCAGCCGCAGAATAATGATACTACAGTTAATGAAGCACCGTTTTAATGGCGGTGCTTCTTGTTTTTATGTTTGGTGAGCGTTAGTAGTTTATGCCGTTGTTGTTTGTTAGGAATGTTGCCCCTGACGTTGCGTTGGGGATGTGGAAGATAGAAGAGAGCGTAGACGCTTTCTTTTATGATTATCAGCGTCTTGAACGTATGAAGCCCGTGAGTAGTGTGATTAAGTCTGAGCAACGGCGGCGTGAGGTGCTGGCGGTGCGTTTGCTGATAGACCGCATGCTCGGCCCTAACGCAGGGTTGAGACATAATGCCGACGGGAAACCGTTCCTTGACAACGGTATGAATATCGGCATAAGCCATACGAAGGGATATGCGGCCGTGATCATATCGCCGCGTATGAACGTTGCGGTCGACGTGGAATATTTAAGCGGTAGGGTGGAGCGGATTGCTGGTAAGTTCTTGCGCCATGACGAAAATGCCGTAACGTTAGTGGAAAAACTTCTGCACTGGTGTGCAAAGGAGACTTTGTACAAGATTTGTTCGGATGAGCATCTTGCGTTGGCTGATATGCGCGTATTATCAGTAGAAGGCGGGGATGCGAGCGGATATGTTGTCATAAAAAACGTTCAACGCGGTGAAACGTTGAACGTCTTTTATAATGTTTATGATGATTTAGTGCTTACTTACGCGGCTCTTTAGGCTTGTTTCCGCCCTTTTTCCTTTTGTCCTTGCCTTTACCTCTGCCCCTGTATCTTCTTCCGTCTTTCTTTCCGTCGTGGTGTCCTTTGCTTCTTGGCATCACTTTATACTCGGGTGCCTTGCCGAGCCCTTTAGGCAGTGGTATCTTCTCGACTTCATAGCCGAGGAACTTCTCTATCTGCATGAAGTCGCCCACTTCCTTTCCGCGTACAAGCGTTATGGCTATGCCGTCGTGGTCGGCGCGCGCAGTTCTTCCTATTCGGTGTACGTAGTCTTCAGAGTCGTGGGGAACGTCGTAGTTGACGACCATCGATATGTCGTCGATGTCGATGCCTCGGGCTACTATGTCGGTCGCCACGAGTACGTCGATCTGTCCGCTCTTGAATAGGTACATCACTTCGTCCCTTTGGCTTTGCAACAGGTCAGAGTGCATTTCCCCGCAATTTATCTTCAGTGCCCTGAGTGCCTTGTTTATCTCTTTAACCTTAACCTTAGAGCTTGAGAATACGATAACGCGCTTTTGTCCGTATTTCTTGAATATGTCCCTGAGCACGCCGTTCTTCTGGTTCTCATGGCACACGCATGCCAGTTGCTTTATTTTCTCGGCAGGTTTGCTTACTGCGAGTTTTACAACCGACGGATTTTTCAATATCGTTCTCGCCAAGTCTTCTATCTTGTCGGGCATCGTAGCCGAGAACATTATGGTCTGGCAGTTCTCCGGCAGCAGTTTGGCTATCGAGAGAATGTCCTCGTGGAAGCCCATGTCGAGCATCCGGTCGGCCTCGTCGAGCACGAAGAACGACACTTTGCCGAGGTCAACGTTACCCATTGTTATGTGGCTGATAAGTCTTCCAGGCGTGGCTATTATCACGTCGGCACCGAGCTTCATGCTTTTATATTCTTGGTCGTAGCGACTTCCGTCGTTGCCTCCGTACACGGCCACGCTGCTCACCGTGGGCATGTAGTATGAGAATCCCTGCATGGCTTGGTCTATTTGTTGCGCCAATTCGCGGGTAGGACTCATTATCACGCAGTTTATCGCCTCTTCGGGAAAGTCTTCCTCGTCGAGCATGCTCAGTATGGGCAGTAGGTAGGCGGCGGTTTTTCCTGTTCCGGTCTGTGCTATTCCGAGTACGTCCCTGCCGCTTAATATTTCGGGGATGCACTTTTCCTGTATCGGCGTACATGACGTCCACCCCATGTCGTCGATAGCGTCAAGGGTGTTGTCGCTTAAGTCTAAATCGTAAAAATCCATATATTATATGTCAATTTGGTGCTTTGCGGTAGCAGAAGTATGCCACCACGGTGAATATGATGTTTGGTATCCAAGCGGCCAGCATCGGCGGTGTGTCGGCGTTGATGGCGAACGTCGACGACACGGTCTGCAGCATGATGTACGTGAAGCTCAGCGCAAGTCCGATGCCGAGGTACATGCCCATTCCGCCCTTACGTTTCCTCGAAGAGAGCGACAGGCCGATAGTGGTAAGGATGAACGAGGCGAACGATGTGGCTATGCGCTTGTGGTATTCCACCTCGTATTGCACCACGTTGCCCGAGCCTCGGTCTATCTGTTTGCTTATGTAGTCGCGCAGTTGCGGACTGGTGAAGGTCTCCTGCTGACCTTTGGAGAACACGAGGTCGGTAGGTTCCATCATTATCGTCGTGTCTTTCACCGAGCCGCTTGTTATGGTCTCGCGCATTCCCTTCAGCTGGCGTATGCGCCAGTTGCGCGCCTTCCAGTGGTATTTCGAGTCTGAAATCGTGTCGTATTGTATTTCCGAGGCCGTCATGTGGCTCACGAGCTTCTTATCCTCGAACTTGTCGAGGCAGAATCCGTAGCCTTTCTTCAGGTTGTTGTCGTAATGTTGTATATAGGCTATCACGCCTTTGCCCACTTGCAGCTGCACGTTTTCGGCCGATGTGTTCTTCTTCTTGTTCTTATACATGCTCTCGAAGTTCTGCCTGATGATTGTGCCTTTGGGTATGACGTAGGCACCGAGGCAGAAAGTCATCACCGAGATTATTGCAGCCGATATCATGTAGGGCCGCATAAGCCGCTTGAAACTAACGCCGGCGGCGAGCATCGAGATTATTTCAGAGTTTCCCGCAAGTTTCGATGTGAAGAATATTACGGCGATGAATACGAACAACGGGCTGAACAGGTTGGCGAAGTAAGGCACGAAGTTCATGTAATAGTCTACCACGATGGCTTTCAGCGGGGCGTGGTATTGTGCGAACTTGGCAAGGTTTTCGTTGATGTCGAAAACGATGGAGATTGAGATTATAAGGGCTATGGAGTAGAAGTAAGTGCCGATGAATTTCTTGATGATGTACCAATCAAGTATTTTCAAGTATCTTGCGGGGTTGAGATATTTCATCCACCTTAGTTTCCCTCCGAGCCAAGCAAGTGCGGTGAAGAGCCATCTGAGGTGGTTTCTCGTCCACCTCATGGCTTTCAGTATCTTGCGGTATCTCCTTATGTTTCTTGTCTTCATCTTTGTTAGTTAAATCCGTTTGCCGAGTTGGTCGATTACGGAAGCCTTCCATCTTACGAAGTCGCCTGCCTCGATGTGCGTGCGTGCGTCTTGCACGAGGCGGAGGTAGAACGCCAAGTTGTGTATGCTTGCTATCTGCATTGCTAACAGTTCTTGCGCCTTGAATAGGTGGTGCAGGTAGGCTTTCGAGTATGTCAGGTCGACGTCGCACCCGTCCGGATCGATTGGTGAGAAGTCTGTTTCCCACTTCTTGTTGCGCATGTTCATTGTGCCGTTGTATGTGAAAAGCATGGCGTTGCGCCCGTTTCTCGTCGGCATTACGCAGTCGAACATGTCCACCCCGCGCTCTATCGCCTCAAGGATGTTTTGCGGAGTGCCCACTCCCATCAGATAGCGCGGCTTGTCTTTTGGCAGTATCTCGTTCACCACCTCTATCATCTCATACATCACCTCGGTGGGTTCGCCTACGGCCAGTCCGCCTATTGCGTTGCCTTCGGCACCTTTGTCGGCCACGTATTTTGCCGCCTCGCGGCGCAGGTCCTTAAACGTGCAGCCCTGCACTATGGGGAAAAGCGTTTGCTGATAGCCGTATAGCGGCTCTGTCTCGTTAAACCGCTTGATGCAGCGGTCGAGCCAGCGTTGCGTCAGTCCGAGGCTTTTCTTGGCGTACTGATAGTCGCTCTGTCCCGGCGGACACTCGTCGAAGGCCATGATGATGTCGGCCCCGATGGCGCGTTCGGTGTCCATGACGTTTTCCGGAGTGAACACATGCTTAGAGCCGTCTATGTGCGAGCGGAACTCGCATCCTTCTTCTTTCAGCTTGCGTATGCCAGTGAGCGAGAACACTTGGAAGCCGCCGCTGTCGGTCAGTATCGGCCTGTCCCATGTGTTGAACTTGTGCAGTCCGCCGGCCGCCTTGAGCACGTCGAGCCCCGGGCGCAGGTATAGATGGTAAGTGTTGCCCAGTATTATCTGCGCCTTCACCTGCTCGCGCAGTTCGCTGAAGTGCACGCCCTTCACGCTGCCGCATGTCCCCACGGGCATGAATATCGGCGTGCGTATCTGTCCGTGGGCGGTGGTTATCAGTCCGGTGCGCGCGTCGCTGGCGTTGTCGGCATGTTGTAGTTGGAAAAACATGTGCCCTTTAGTCTTCTATGCTGAACGTTACTGGGTTGTTCACTTTCTCGTCGGTGAGGGCGAAGTCCCATACTTCCTGGATGTTCTCGACGTAGTGGAAGTTTACTCCGCGTATGTATTCCTCGGATATTTCCTCTATGTCCTTCCTGTTGTCCTTGCACATCACTATCTCCGTGATGCCTGCGCGCTTGGCGGCGAGTATCTTCTCCTTGATTCCTCCTACGGGGAGCACCTTGCCGCGCAGCGTAATCTCGCCCGTCATGGCTGTCTTTGCGCGCACCTTGCGCTGTGTTAGCGCAGATGCTATCGACGTGGCAATGGTTATTCCCGCCGAGGGGCCGTCTTTCGGCGTGGCACCCTCGGGCACGTGGATGTGTATGTTCCAGTGGTCGAATATGCGGTAGTCTATACCCAAAGTGTCGGCATGGGCCTTGACGTATTCCAGCGCAAGCACGGCCGACTCCTTCATTACGTCGCCCAAGTTGCCCGTAAGCGTCAGCTTAGAGCCTTTGCCCTTACTCAGGCTGGTCTCGATGAAGAGTATCTCTCCGCCTACGCTCGTCCACGCAAGTCCGGTCACTACGCCGGCGTATTCGTTGCCCTGGTATATGTCGCGATAGAAGGGCGGGTTGCCGAGCAACTCTTTTATTTCCACGGGTGTTATTTTATAATAAGGTAGTGCGCCGTCTTTCGCCTTCATGAAGGCCAGCTTGCGCAGGGCCTTGTTAATCTGCTTCTCAAGTTGGCGCACGCCGCTCTCGCGCGTGTACTGCTCTATTATCTTCTCTATGGCCTGCTTGGTGAATACTAATTTTTTCTCATCTGCCAGTCCCGTGTTCTCCTTTTCCTTCGGTATGAGGTGACGTTTGGCTATCTCCACCTTCTCCTCGGTGATGTATCCGCTCACCTCTATCAGCTCCATTCGGTCGAGCAGTGGGCGCGGTATGGTGTTAAGGTCGTTGGCGGTGGCTATGAATAGCACCTTCGACAGGTCGTAGTCCACGTCAAGATAGTTGTCGTGGAAGGCGAAGTTCTGTTCCGGGTCGAGCACTTCGAGCAGTGCCGACGCCGGGTCGCCGTTTATCGTGTTTTGGGTCACCTTGTCTATTTCGTCGAGTATGAACACGGGGTTCGACGAGCCTGCCTTCTGTATGCTCTTTATTATGCGGCCCGGCATAGCGCCGATGTACGTGCGGCGGTGTCCGCGTATTTCTGCCTCGTCGTGCACTCCGCCGAGCGATATCCTCGCGTATTGGCGCTTCATGGCGGCGGCCACGCTCTTGCCGAGGCTCGTCTTGCCCACTCCCGGAGGACCGTAAAGGCATACTATCGGCGACTTCAGGTCTTTCCTGAGGCTCAGCACGGCCATGTGTTCCAGTATGCGTTCCTTCACCTTCTTCATGCCGTAGTGGTCGCGGTCGAGCACCTTCTCGGCCCGCTTCAGGTTGAGGTCGTCTTGTGTGTAGCTCTCCCACGGTAGGCCTACCAGCGTTTGCAGGTAAGTAAGCTGCACGCTGAACTCAGGGCTTTGCGGGTTGAGTATGTCGAGCTTCTCCAGCTCTTTGTTAAACACCTCCTCTATCTCTTCGGGCCATTTCTTCTTTTCGGCCTTGTCGGTCAGCTCCTTGCGTTCCGGATAGCTGTCGCCGCCTGTCAGCTCCTCTTTTATGTTCTTAATCTGTTGCTGCAGGAAATATTCGCGCTGCTGTTCGTCTATGTCCTCGCGGGTCTTGGTGCGTATGTCGTGCTTCAGCTCGAGCAGCTGCATCTCGCGGTGCAGTATCTTCAGCAGTTTAAACAGCCTGTCTTTCATCGAGTTTGCCTTGAGCAACTTTATCTTCTCTGCCGCGTCGAAGGGCAGGCTCGTAGATATGAAGTTGAGCAGTATCACTGGGTTGTTGATGTTCTGCAGGGCAAACTGCGCCTCGTCAGGTATCTCGTCGTTCTTCTTGACGTATTCTGCCGTGGTCGACCTCAGGTCTTCAATGGCCGCCATGAACTCCTTGTCCTTCTCGTCGGGGAATTTCTCGGGCGCCACTTCCACCGTACCCCTTAGAAATGGCTCCGTGCCCTCTATGCCTGTCAGCCTGCAGCGGCCCAAGCCCTGCAGTATCACGGTGACGTTGCCCGACTGCCCCGGCATCTCGAGTGCGCGGATTATCTTTGCGTGCACTCCGTATTCGTAGAGTTGGTCCTTGCGTATTGGGTTGTCCTCGTCGGCGTTCTTCTGGCAGAACACGGCGAAGGCCTCGTCGGGCCTGTCTTTCAGGTAGTTAATGAGGCTTAGGCTCGACGTGCGGCCGATGAGCACGGGCGACACCACGCCCGGGAACAACACGAGATTGCGTGTCGCCAGCACGGGCACTTCGCCGTTCTCCCCGCCCTCGAACAGTTTTGTTATGTCTCCTTCGTAGTCTGCTATCATTGAAAAAGCGCTGTTATTATCTTTTCTCATACTTATCTATGCTTTGCCCCTGATGATGTATCGGGGCTGCAAATTTACTCATTTTAATCGACATAACGCTCCGGCAGCATTATATTTTACTTTTAATTAATGTTGCTCAACCATGTATTTGTAATTGCGTTTTCTATCGGAAATATTTAACGGCGTAATTTTATACAGCTATTTTCATCAAACTTATCTTTCTTATTTCAATCCGTTTTGACTGCGCACCATTAAGTCAAGCGGCAGTTCGTTTCTAAGACGTTACATTATTTGTTGCCTTTTGAACGGTTGTGCGTCTTACACAGCATTTCGCAATTTTCAATAGACGTAGCCCCGCCTTTGCTCCATGCGGTCACATGGTCGGCGTCCATCTCGTTGAACTTGTAAATCCTTGTCTTATTGGCATTGTCGCCTATTGCACACAGTGGGCAGTTTGACGTGCCTTTTTCTTTCGCAGTTTCGGTTTGGCGTGCGTATGCCGCGCGTTTGGTAGACTCCTCGAACAGACGGATTTGAAGCAGACTTTTGTCTTGTTCGCCACCTAAGACGTATTCATAGATATTACGAGGACATTTGATGTTCTCGTCCGCTTGCAGGGCGCGCACGCGTTCCGTCACATGGTCGATGCTGTAAGGTGTCTTATGATAAGTTTCGTAAAGCCGACCCCATTCCAGACCGCACATATCCCGTTCCACCATAGTGAACGTAGTGGAAACCCAATCAATCACGGAGCGAAAATAGTTTTCAAGTTCGCTTATTACGGTGTCGTGGCGGTGCTGGCTCATGTAAGCATCTATGGTCACTCCTCTGCTTGCGCATACCCATTTTAGGGCTTCCGCTAAATAATCTTGACGTTTGACATCTCCCTTTATGTAATGGCTCCATTTTTGGACTTCGGCGTTTTGCGAATTACTGAAAACGCGCTTGGCTGCCGTGACAAACTCGCCCGAATATACGGCGTTGCGCAGTTCCTGCTCATTAAGCGGTATGCCCACAATATTGATGGTCTTGAACCATTCTTTTATTTCTCTTTCTTCGCCCTCGCATTCGTATATTAACAACGGCGATTGCATTATCTTTTGCTGCTCTTCAAAGGGCAGTCCGCTGAAGTATTCTTCACGGCCACCATAAATTATGGCGAATTTCCCTGTGACAAACCTTCCGAAGGACGTGATGCGTTGTTGACCGTCAAGCACTTCAAAGCGGCCGTTGCTTGTACGGTTGAAGTATATCAGCCCGATGGGATAGCCTTTCAGTAGCGACTCGATGACGGCCACGTCCCGTTTGCCGTCGTTGTAGATGTAATGCCGTTGGTATTCGGGTTGGATTGTAAGCCGCCCGTCAAGTCCGAACAACCCTTTGCCTTCCAACTCGTTGTACGTAAAACCTTTGCAGACATCTGCAACCGTCCATTCCGTATGTAATGTTGTTTTCATGATTCCGTGTTTAAATATATTGTTCGTTCAATTCATCCGTATCCCAGTTATATACGTTGTTTTCAATGTAATCAGCAATGCGGTTCATTTCGTCCTGACAACGTATGATACGGTCGTGGAAACGTGCCTGCCAAGCGAATGGGATACCATTTTGCCGTGCGTATTTGGTAATGGCGGATTTTAGTCCGCCTATCACGACCGACAGCCACCCTTGCATATAAGCCACACGTTTCATACTTTCTTTTATTTGTTCGGACGAAGTACGCCTTAGAGACGTGGCGTGCCGCGTCTCTATAATGGGTGCAATGGGATTCTTGCGGTCGTAAGGCGTTTTGTCCCCGTTAATAATTACAATGGCATGTATATGATTGGGCATCACCACAAACAACGGGATTTCCGCATACGGATAATGGGTGGACACATCAGCAATATTTTCATACGCCATACGGCCAATGCACGACAACATCATACGTGCGTTCACAACTTCGCCGAACATGTGTTTCTTTCCTGCCGTACATATTGTCACGAAATAAGTACCGCCATCGTATCCATGCCATTCGGCGCGGGCTGACGGTATTCTGTATTTATTTTGAAATTTGTCCATCGGTCATTTTATATCAATCACATTTATTCTTGTGGAGCGTGGCGCGCTTTCGTATTATTGTGGCATTGTGGAGACGCGGCGCGCCGCGTCTCTACGGCAAACGATTTGATTGTGTGCGGCACGTTGTGGCATCGTGAAGACGCGGCGCGCCACGTCTCTACGGCAAACGATTTGATTGTGTGCGGCACGTTGTGGCATCGTAGAGACGCGGCGCGCCACGTCTCTACAATAGTTTGCGTATGAGCAGCCGGGCATAAGTGGAAGCTAAAACTCCGTTGCTCCAAATAGCTCCTCTACGGTTCAAATCCGCAAAGTTAGGAGTGTCGGAAATGGTGTATTCTTTAGTTTTCAAGCCCCATTCGTTCCCTCTGTCGGTTATCCCTAATATCTCAAATTGGTCCGGACAATACTTATCTAAGAAAGAAATAGGGACACCCATTACTCCGTCGTAATCCGAGGGTATTGCATCCGTAAATGGCACTTCTATGGCATCGTAATTGTCATAATGGTCGTATGCGTTTTTCCCTCGTATCTCTTTATGTCTTGAGAAGCGTAGGTTATCCGCTATAGTCATTAAAGGGAGCGGTTCATGACGGCGACCGTGGTCTATATTTGTAAACCACCGCACACCTTTCACTCTGATAAACTTTCGTCCATTCTCATCAATTCTCCATCCTGCCGCATTAAGAGGGTATTCATTGGGCACTTCAAATTCCCTATCGCCGCTATGAATAGAATATCCCATCCACATTCTGTTTTCTTTTATCAACGGAAAGGTTTCTTTGTATGTCACAGCGTTCATGTTTCCGATAATAATGAACTTTTTATTAGCTGAAACAATCTAAGCTAAAAACTCTCGAAAGAGAGAAAATGGAGGATTGGTGATAATAATGTCCGCTTCATCGCGTAAATCCGAAACTTCTTTGCTTCTAAAATCACCATCTCCATTAAGATATTCCCAGTGCAAATCATCAATGTTTATTCTTCCGTCACCAGATAAATCTTTATCAAGAATGAATATCTTACCTTTCGTTTGAGCTTTTGAAGGGTCAAATTGTGGAGCATCAGTTTCAAACAAGGTGGGTTCTGATAAAAGTCGCATCTTTTTTGCGTCAGGAGCATAGCTCGTAGAAATCAATTTCTTCAATCCGAGTTCATCAAATTTAGCGGCAAAGTATCGTGTGAAGTTGCTCCATTCCGGGTCATCGCAAGGCAACAAAATCGTCTTTCCCCTGAATACGTTTGGGTCGTATTCAAGGTAAGCATTCATTTCGATTTCTATATCGTGGAATTGAGTATAAAACTCATCGTTCTTAGCCGCCTTTGCTTCTTTCAGGTTACTGTTTGCCATCGTATCTTCTTTTGGTTACAAAGATACTAATTTTTATTTTGTATCTTGCTCGGTTCACAAAAAAGAATGTATTAATAATGTGCTAATTCGGTAAGTTCAATGACGTGTTGTCTCGTTACAAAATGTAAGCGGAGTGTGGCTTTCGGCTTCATCCTGCTTTCTCGTTTAACACTGTGAAGGCCGTCGGCGTGGAAATGTCGGGCTTCGGGCGAAAATTTCGGCTAAAATTGCGTGCAATCGTAAGCGGCTGATACTCATGGTGATGCGGCGAGATATGCCTGAGTGTGCAATCGAAGACGGCGTTTTAACATTTTTTGGACGGTATCTATCGGTGATAAATGCCGTATCCGTTGCCGGTAAAGACCGTGATTGAGCGTGCCAGAGACGGTTGATCAGGCTGCAAAAGGCTGCGTTTTGCAATCTTAGAGGTGGCATTTCGGGGTGCTAAAGGCCGTGAATTGCACGGCCGACAGCCTTGTGCGGTAGTGTGAATGGCCCTTGAAATCCTATTTCAATGCGTTTTGCCGACATTCTGCGTGTGACATTTTGTAATGTCTTTCCATGCATTGTGCGTTAAAACGTAATTTGTATGAATTTAACCGTTAGGTTTTTGTCGGTTCAAGAGCTTTTTGTATTTTTGCGTTCGAGAATTTAAGTGGAATAGCAAACAACCGACTGTAAGATGAATGTAAAGGAAAATATTCTCGGTACCATAGGCAACACTCCGATGGTAAGGATCAACAGGCTTAACCCTAATCCCGAGGTTAACATATTCGCCAAGCTCGAAGGCTTCAACCCCACGGGGAGCATAAAGGACAGGATAGCCCTGAAAATGATAGAAGACGCCGAGGCCGACGGCAGGCTGAAGCCGGGGCAGACCATCATCGAGCCTACTTCGGGCAACACGGGGATAGGGCTTGCCATAATCGGGATAATAAAAGGCTACGCCGTAGAAATAGTGATGAGCAAGGCCGTCTCGATGGAACGGAGGAAGATAATACGCTCATACGGCGCTACGGTCACCCTGACACCGGCGGACGAGGGCACTGACGGGGCGATAAGGCTTGCGCGCAGGAAAGTGGCCGAGCATCCGGACCGGTATTTCATGCCTGACCAGTTTAGGAACGCTGCTAATTACCTCGCGCACTACCAGTCGACGGCGCTTGAGATATGGCAGCAGACCGGCGGAAAGATAGACTACCTTGCCTGTGCGCTCGGCACGTCGGGCACGATAATGGGACTATCAAAATTCCTGAAGGTGATGAAGCCCGACATAAAGGTGCTCTGCGCCCACCCGACGCGCGGGCATTACATACAAGGACTGAAAAACATGGAAGAGGCCATCGTGCCGGACATATACGACCCGTCGCGGATAGACATACAGGAAATGGTGGAAAGCGAGGAAGCCATCGCCATGGCACGCAGGATTATATCAGAAGAGGCGATATTCGCAGGGATGAGCAGCGGGGCTGCAATGCTGGCCGCAGTGAGGACGGCCGAAAGAATAGACAGGGGAAATATCGTGGTGATATTTCCGGACAGGGCCGAGAAATACCTGAGCACCGTAATGTTTGACGGCATTGCGGAATACTGAAAATGCGCTGTGTCGTCCCGTGGCGCAGGCGTGCTGCATGCCAAAAACATGAAATTAACGCTTAAGCGTTTGCGGGTTCACGCATTTTTTGTAATTTTGCACGTAATTTTTAGCTATTTATAAATATGTATAGAACTAACACGTGCGGCGAGCTTCGCCTCAGCGACGCAGGCAGGCGGGTGACGCTTGCCGGATGGGTGCAGCGCAGCCGTAAGATGGGAGGCATGACCTTCGTCGACCTGCGCGACCGTTACGGCATAACGCAGCTGGTATTCAACGAGAGCGCCGACGCCGACCTTTGCGCCGAGGCCAACAAGTTAGGGCGCGAGTATTGCATTCAGGTTGAGGGCGTGGTGAGCGAACGCCAGAGCAAGAACGCCAACCTGCCGACAGGCGACATAGAGATCGCAGTGGATAAACTCAACGTGCTGAGCGGCAGCCTGACGCCTCCGTTCACCATAGAAGACGACACCGACGGCGGCGACGACATACGCATGAAGTACCGCTACCTCGACTTGCGCCGCCCCTGCGTGAGGGCCAACCTCGAGCTGCGCCACCGCATGACCATACTTATACGCAACTTCCTTGACTCAAAAGACTTCATCGAGGTGGAGACACCTATATTAATAGGTAGCACGCCCGAGGGCGCGCGTGACTTCGTTGTGCCGTCGCGCATGAACCCGGGGCAGTTTTACGCCCTGCCGCAAAGTCCGCAGACGCTGAAGCAGCTACTCATGGTGAGCGGATTCGACAGGTATTTCCAGATAGCCAAGTGCTTCCGCGACGAAGACCTGCGCGCCGACCGCCAGCCCGAGTTCACCCAGATAGACTGTGAGATGTCGTTCGTAGGCCAAGACGACGTAATCGACCTGTTCGAGGACATGTGCCGCCACCTGTTTAAGGAGGTGCGCGGCGTGGATCTGCCGGCCAAGCTGCCGCAGATGACGTGGGCCGAGGCCATGCGCCGCTTCGGCAGCGACAAGCCCGACCTGCGCTTCGGCATGGAGTTCGTAGAGCTGATGGACGTACTGAAGGGCACGGGCACGTTCGGCGTGTTCAACGAGGCCGAGTATATCGGCGGAATATGCGTGCCGGGCTGCGCCGGCTACACGAGGAAGCAGCTCGACCAGCTGACCGACTTCGTAAAGCGTCCGCAAGTGGGGGCTAAAGGCTTAGTGTGGGTTAAGTTCAACGAAGACGGCACGATAAAGAGCAGCATAGACAAATTCTACGAGCCGGGCGTGATGCAGGCTCTTAAAGAGAAGGCGGGAGCCGCCGACGGCGACCTGCTGCTCATACTCAGCGGCGACAGGGCCAACAAGACGCGCACCCAGCTGTGCACCTTGCGCTTAGAGATGGGCGACAGGCTCGGGCTGAGAGACAAGAATAAGTTTGAGTGCCTGTGGATCATCGACTTCCCCCTGTTCGAGTGGAGCGACGAGGAGCAGCGACTCATGTCTACCCACCATCCCTTCACCATGCCCAACCCCGACGACATCCCACTGCTCGAGGAGCATCCCGAGCGCGTGCGCGCAAAGGCTTACGACTTTGTGTGCAACGGCATCGAGGTGGGCGGCGGCAGCCTGCGTATCCATGACGGCAAGCTGCAGGAGAAGATGTTCAACATACTCGGCTTCACCGAAGAGAGGGCCATGGCCCAGTTCGGCTTCTTGATCAACGCCTTCAAGTACGGAGCGCCGCCCCATGCAGGCTTGGCTTTCGGTCTCGACCGCTTCGTGTCGATCATGGCCGGCCTTGACAGCATTCGTGACTGCATAGCCTTCCCGAAGAACAACAGCGGCCGCGACGTGATGCTCGACGCCCCGGCACCGCTCGACCCGAAACAGCTCGACGAACTGCAGATTAGGGTTGATTTAAGTCAAGAAAAGTAGAATTGTCAAGAAAAACAAACTTTTATTGGTATTTATTCGCGCAAAAATGCCTGTATTTTAAATAAATACATTATATTTGCACGGTAATATAAAAAGATTGTTATCTATTTAAAGTGTAATCTTTAATGTGATTTTACTTTGATTATGGCAGAAAAGAAAGAAAGCGTAAGGAAGACCGCAACATCTAAGGCAGCGGCTGAAAAGAAGACGGCAACAAGAAGATGTGCCGCAAAGAAAGTGGATTTTGAGATCAACGCAGAGACTGTAGGCTTTAAGGCAGGCGACGTTTACCAGGCTCTCGCCACTGCGGAAAAGTCTCTCAGCGTGGCGGAAATAGCTAAGGCGGCTAAGATCACCGAACAGGAAACGTTGCTCGGAATGGGCTGGCTCTTCAAGGAAGGCAAGATAAAGGCTGAGGACAACAAGATCACCCTGGCCTAATAGCTGAGACGATATCTAAGAAGGACTGGCGGAGTATGACCTCTCACCGGTCCTTCTTCATTCTAATTCTATGAACTACGGCAACGAAATCCTTTTTATTCTAAGCGAGGCGGGCGAAAGGGGGCTTAGCGTTAAGAAAATAGCAAGGCATGTGTTCAATAATTGCAACAACCTGTTCAGCGAGATCGCTTACGGCGACGTGTACAGACAAGTGGCCTGCTATCTGAGCCGGAACAGCCGTGCTGCCGGCTCGATCGTCGAACGGACGGACGTGCGCGGAGTCTACCGCCTGAATCCAACTTATGCCTCACGCCAACTGCAATTCGAGTTTAAGGACGAATGCCGCACGGACGGCGGCACTCCCGCTTGCGAAGAGGAGGATAAATCGCTGTCGCTGTTTTGACAAACTATCAAGGAAACAAACTACGACGGATATGGCCTAAGCCTTTATCCGCAATAATATTAAAGCAAATATATGTCAGGAAGATATTTATTGGGTTTCGACGTAGGCAGCTCGTCGGTCAAGGCTTCGCTTGTGGATGCCGATAGTGGCGTGTGCGTGGCGTCGGCCTTTTATCCGGAAAAAGAAGCCCCCATTAAGGCCGTAAAGGCCGGATGGGCCGAGCAAGACCCGCAAATGTGGTGGGATAATGCCAAATTGAGTTTGAGACGAGTAATGGCCGACGCCGGCGTAAGCGGCGACGACGTTAAGGCGATAGGCATTTCGTACCAAATGCACGGTCTGGTGTGCGTGGATAAGGATTTGCAGGTGCTGCGCCCTTCAATAATATGGTGCGACTCGAGGGCCGTGCCATATGGCGGCAAGGCTTTTGAAGAGTTGGGGCAGGAGAAGTGCCTGTCGCACCTGCTGAACTCGCCCGGCAACTTCACCGCCGCGAAATTGGCTTGGGTGAAGAATAACGAGCCTGAAGTATTCGACAAGATATATAAGATAATGCTGCCCGGCGACTACATCGCAATGAGGCTAAGCGGCGTGGTGAACACCACGATAAGCGGTCTGAGCGAAGGCATGTTTTGGGACTTCAGGAACAAGGAGACCGCCGGCTTCCTGCTTGACTATTTCGGATTCGACGAAAGCCTGATAGCCGACATCGTGCCTACGTTCAGCGTGCAGGCCGAGGTCAGCGCCTCGGTTGCCGATGAACTCGGGCTTAAGGCCGGTACGCCTATCAGCTACAGGGCCGGCGACCAGCCCAACAACGCTTTGAGCCTTAACGTGTTCAACCCAGGCGAAATAGCGTCTACGGCAGGCACGTCGGGAGTGGTTTACGGCGTGTTGGGCGAAGTGAATTACGACCCTTGCAGCCGTGTCAACACGTTCGCCCACGTAAATTACGCCAAAGACCTCGACCGTCTCGGAGTTTTGCTCTGCATCAACGGCACGGGCATCCTCAACGCGTGGGTAAGGCGCAACGTGGCACCTGAGGGCATATCGTATGCAGACATGAACGAGCTGGCCGCCACAGTGCCGATAGGCAGCGGCGGCGTAACGGTGATACCGTTCGGCAACGGTGCCGAGAGAGTGCTAGAAAACAGGGAGATAGGCTGCTCGATACACGGAGTGAACTTCAACACGCATGGTAAGGCGCACATAATCCGCGCCGCGCAAGAAGGCATAGTGTTCAGCTTCTGTTACGGAATGGAAATAATGCAGCAGATGGGAATGAACATCAACAAGATACATGCCGGCAACGCCAACATGTTCTTAAGCGGCATATTCCGCGACACCCTTGCCGGAGTGAGCGGAGCGACAATCGAGCTTTACGAGACCGACGGCAGCGTAGGAGCGGCTAAGGGAGCCGGCATTGGGTGCGGCATATACAAGGACCACGATGAAGCGTTCGCCACGCTGAGGCAACTCTCGGTAGTCAGGCCCGACGAAAGGCGGCGTGGCGAGTATCTCGAGGCATACGCCTTATGGAAGGAAAACTTACACAAACTAATAAGCGAGTGACCCGGTGACCGTACCGGGCTTTAGCTTAGGCAATATTAATAACCCTTAAAAACAACTAACATTATGGCTAAAGAGTATTTTCCGCAAATCGGAAAAATCAAGTTCGAGGGTGCCGACAGCACTAACCCGTTAGCATTCCATTATTACGACGCTGACAAAGTGATAATGGGCAAGAAGATGAAAGACTGGCTGAAGTTTGCCATGGCATGGTGGCATACGCTCGGCCAGGCCAGCGGCGACCAGTTCGGCGGCGGCACCCGCGTATATCCGTGGGACGAGAAGGCCGACGCAGTAGAGCGTGCTAAAGACAAGATGGACGCAGGCTTTGAGATCATGGAGAAGCTGGGTATAGAGTATTTCTGTTTCCACGACGTTGACCTCGTAGACGAAGGCGATACCATCGAGGAATACGAGGCACGCATGAAGGCCATCACCGACTACGCCCTTGAGAAAATGAAGGGCACGAACATTAAGAACCTGTGGGGCACGGCCAACGTGTTCGGCCATAAGCGCTACATGAACGGTGCTGCGACTAACCCCGACTTCGACGTAGTGGCACGCGCAGCCGTACAGATTAAGAACGCTATCGACGCTACAATCAAGCTAGGAGGCACAAACTATGTGTTCTGGGGAGGCCGCGAGGGCTACATGAGCCTGCTCAACACCCAGATGCAGCGCGAGAAAGACCATTTGGCCAACATGTTGAAGGCAGCACGCGACTATGCCCGCTCAAAAGGATTCACCGGCACGTTCCTGATAGAGCCGAAGCCGATGGAGCCGACAAAGCACCAGTATGACGTGGATACGGAAACCGTAATCGGATTCCTCCGTGCCAACGGCCTTGAAAATGATTTCAAGGTTAACATCGAAGTAAACCACGCCACCCTTGCCGGACACACATTCGAGCACGAACTGGCCGTAGCCGTAGACAACGGCATGCTCGGCAGCATCGATGCCAACCGAGGCGATTACCAGAACGGTTGGGATACCGACCAGTTCCCGATAGACAACTGGGAACTGACCCAGGCCATGATGCACGTAATACGCAACGGAGGCTTGGGCAACGGAGGCTCTAACTTCGACGCGAAGATACGCCGCAACTCTACTGACTTGGAAGACCTCTTCATCGCTCACATAAGCGGTATGGACGCAATGGCCCGCGCATTGGAGAATGCCGCCAACCTGATAGAGAAGTCGCCTATCTGCCAAATGGTGAAAGACCGTTACGCTTCGTTCGATTCAGGCAAGGGCAAGGAATTCGAGGAAGGCAAACTCTCGCTCGAGGACATCGTAGCTTATGCAAAGGAGGTGGGCGAACCGAAGCAAACCTCAGGCAAGCAGGAGCTCTATGAGACGATAGTCAGCTGGTATTGCAAATAAAGTAAAACCACAGAAGAAAAAAAGACGGATGAAAAATCCGTCTTTTTTTCTTCTTTTTCTTCCTTGTATTCCTTTTTTTGTTAACTTTGTGCCTGAAATCTTAATTAGTTTAAACGTTTTATGGCTTATTCGAATAATCATTTAGTCATAATGGCCGGCGGAGTAGGCAGCCGCTTTTGGCCGATGAGTACGACAGAAAAACCTAAACAGTTCATAGACGTATTAGGAACAGGCCGTTCGTTGTTGCAGTTGACTTTTGACAGGTTTAAGGGAGTATGTGCTCCTGAAAACGTATGGGTCGTAACGAGTGTTAACTACAAGGACGTAGTGAGGGAGCAGCTGCCTGAGATACCGGTGGAGAACATACTGTGCGAACCGTGCAGGCGCAACACCGCACCGTGCATAGCATACGTAAGCTGGAGGATTAAGGCAAAAGACAGAAACGCTAACATAGTAGTGTCTCCGAGCGACCATGTGGTGATGAACGGCGAAGAGTTTCGCCGCGTGGTTACGCAATGCCTGAAGTTCGCAAGCGAGACCGACGCCATAATAACGCTCGGCATGAAGCCTACGCGCCCGGAGACCGGATACGGATACATACAGGCCGACCTGTCCTCAAGCTCGCCGCGCAATAAGGAGATATTCAGGGTCGACTCTTTCAGGGAGAAACCCGACTTGGAGACGGCTAAGAAATATATAAAGAATAAGAGTTATTTTTGGAATGCAGGCATCTTCATCTGGAGCGTTAGCACGATAGTCAACGCCTTTAGGATTTACCAACCGGCCATCAGCAAGATTTTCGAGGGAATGCTCTCAATCTACGGCACGCCTCAAGAGCAGGAGGAGATAAACCGCAGATTCCCTGAGTGTGAGAACATATCCGTAGACTATGCCATAATGGAGAAGGCCGAGGAGATATTCGTGTGCCCGGCAGACTTCGGCTGGAGCGACTTGGGCACATGGGGCTCGCTGTTGGTACAGACAAAGAAAGATCTTTACGGTAACGGTGTTATAGGAAATAACGTATCGCTTTACGACACCCATAACTGCATAGTGCACACGCTGGATAAGAAGAAGGTGGTAATACAGGGCCTTGACGGCTTTATAGTGGCTGAGAAGGATGATAAGTTGTTGATTTGTAAATTATCAGAAGAACAACGCATAAAGCAATTTTCCGAAGACGACAACTAAACCAGCATATAAAAACTTTATTTAATCAGAAAATGAAAAAAAACGTTGCTTTGATTACGGGAATAACCGGCCAGGACGGTTCTTACCTGGCCGAGTTCCTAATCGAAAAAGGGTATGAGGTACATGGATTGTTACGCCGTTCTTCATCGTTTAATACGGGAAGGATAGAGCATCTTTATTTGGACGAATGGGTGCGCGACATGAAGAAGTCGCGCCTTGTTGACTTGCATTGGGCTGATATGACCGACTCGTCTTCGCTGATTCGCATAATCGGTGAAGTCAAGCCTACTGAAATATATAATCTTGCCGCCCAAAGCCATGTCAAGGTGTCGTTCGACGTGCCTGAATATACGGCTGACACCGATGCCGTAGGCGTATTAAGGCTGTTGGAGGCCGTAAGGATATGCGGCTTGGAAAAAGAATGCCGCATTTACCAGGCTTCAACGTCTGAGCTGTACGGTAAGGTGCAGGAGGTGCCGCAAAGCGAGACTACGCCGTTTTATCCGCGTTCGCCGTATTCGGTCGCAAAACTGTATGGCTTTTGGATAATGAAGAACTATCGTGAAAGCTACGGAATGTATTGCTGCAACGGCATATTGTTCAACCACGAAAGCGAGCGCCGCGGTGAGAACTTCGTCACCCGCAAGATTACTCTTGCCGCATGTAGGATAGTTCAAGGGTTCCAGGATAAACTTTATCTCGGCAATCTTGACGCACGCAGGGACTGGGGATATGCGCGCGATTACGTTGAATGCATGTGGATGATCCTGCAGCAACCCGAACCGGACGACTTCGTTATTGCTACCGGAGAAATGCATACGGTACGTGAGTTTTGCACCTTAGCGTTTAAGGCTGCGGGTATAGAACTCCGTTGGGAAGGCGAAGGCGTTGACGAGAAAGGCATCGACGTAAAGTCAGGAAAAGTGCTTGTGGAAGTAGACCCGAAGTATTTCCGTCCTTGCGAGGTAGACCAGCTGCTCGGTAATCCGGCTAAGGCGAAGAGAGTGTTAGGTTGGAATCCGGTCAAGACTCCGTTTAATGAGTTGGTAAATATAATGGTTCAGCACGACATGAAGTTTGTAAGAAAACTTTATATCAAGGCTCAAATGGCGGAATAATCATGTTGGATAAAACTTCTAAGATATATGTTGCCGGGCACCACGGATTAGTAGGCTCGGCAATTTGGAACAATCTGAAGTCGCGCGGCTATGATAATCTTGTAGGCCGTAGCCATAAGGAGCTTGACCTGCTTGATCCTGTTGCGGTGAAAAAGTTTTTCGATGACGAGCGGCCGGATGCCGTTGTCCTTGCGGCGGCGCATGTAGGCGGCATCATGGCTAACTTGAATTACCGTGCGGATTTCATCTTTCAGAATCTTCAGATACAGCAGAATGTCATCGGAGAGAGTTTCCGACATGGCGTAAAGAAGCTGCTGTTTCTCGGTAGCACTTGCATTTATCCACGCATGGCACCGCAGCCTATGAAAGAGGACGCCCTGCTTACCTCGGAGCTTGAGTACACGAACGAGCCTTATGCGATAGCTAAGATTGCGGGGCTTAAGATGTGTGAAAGTTTCAGCATACAGTATGGTTGCAATTATGTGGCCGTCATGCCGACCAATCTTTATGGACCTAATGACAACTTTCATTTGGAGAACAGCCATGTACTTCCGGCGATGATCCGCAAGGTGCATTTGGCAAAGTGCCTGAATGAAGGTAAATGGGATGAGGTTAGAAAAGACATCGACTTGCGTCCCGTAGAAGGCGTGAACGGAAGCAACACCGAGTCTGAGATTCTGGATAAGTTGGCAAAGTTCGGCATTAGGCCTGAGTCGGTCACGTTGTGGGGTACGGGTAGCCCGATGCGTGAATTTCTTTGGAGCGAAGAGATGGCTGACGCAAGTGTTTACGTCCTGCTGAACGTAGATTTTAAGGATACTTACGGTAAGGATGATAAGGAAATAAGGAATTGCCATATCAATGTAGGTACCGGTAAGGAACTTAGCATACGCGAGTTGGCCGAGAAGGTTGTAGCCGAAGTCGGCTTTAAGGGAGAATTGAAGTGGGACTCTTCTAAACCCGACGGTACGCCTCGTAAGTTAACCGATGTTACCAAGTTGCACAATCTAGGTTGGCATCATAAGATTGAGATAGACGAAGGCGTACATAAGTTGTACGAATGGTATAAGTTGGGAATTTGTATAAATCACCAGACCGTTTAATTCTCAAAAAAACATGCGTAGTAGGGAAGTATGGCTGTTAAGCCCACATTCCCGACTACGCATGTTTTTTAATACGACTTGATGATATTCGGCATCTTGAACTTATTATTGATAGCTTTCAAGCCAGTTGTCAATCAGCTTTCTTGCGATAGACAGTTTTTCAGGTATCTCGGGGAGAGCGTTTTTATTAAACCAGCCTCCCGCTCCGAGTTCGGATCGTTGTAATTTTATCTCGCCGCTTTCGTATTCGGCATTGAACCCGACCATCAGTCCGCACGGATAAGGCCAGGGTTGCGAGCTGAAATAGCGTATGTTTTTTATTTTCAGGCCGGTCTCCTCCATGACTTCCCGGCTGACGGCTTGTTCAAGTGTTTCCCCTGTTTCAACAAACCCCGCTACGAGTCCGTAATAGTGACCTTTGAAGTTATTGGCGTGTACGAGGAGCACGTCGTCGCCTTTGTGTATTAGCACGATGATTGCCGTTGAAAGTTGAGGCCATATTTCACGGCCGCACTTTTGGCATACTTTCGATATGTCGGTATGGAGCTTCATGCGTCCGCCGCATTTACCGCAAAATTGCGTGTTAGCGTCCCAATATAATATCTCAGCGCATTTCCCTGCCTTCAGGTATAGCTCAAGTGCCAGTTTTTTGTATGACGTGCGCAGGGCGCACAACTCATATTGCGGGTCAGTGCTGATAGAGTCGGTCGCGTAAGTCTTAACTTCTTTTCCGTCAAGCGGAGTTATGTTATGTATTTCGCTTGCCGGGACGGCAATGTCAGTCGGTGCGTTCTCTTGAAACGGGATGGTATAATTCCCGTCTTCGGTCTTCTCAAGCATTAGCTCGGAATGGCAGAATATGAACCAATATTTTTTCATTATCGTATGTTTTTTAGACGGCCTTTAATAGCTTACCGATTACAGCCCGAACAATAGCTTTCGGTCTTGTAAAATGGCATGTTTTGTCCAGTCAACAGGCACAAACCGCCAGTTGTCATTAGGTTGGGGGGTCATCACTCCGGCTTTTTCTATCTCTTTCATAAGATAATATCGTTGGTCGCGTTCGCTTTCATATACGATTCTGCCAGGCAATGAATCGTGCGGAATCTTTGCTCCCTTCGTCAGCAGTTCGCCTCCGCCGTTTCCCCGATAGCTGTTCATTGCTACGTCGTACCATTTAGATTCGTCGAAGGCGTCTCCGTTTGACATGCGTATGATTCTTATCTTTTGTCCTTGCGGTTTGGTGACATCCACTTCGTAGTCGATTCCCGCTGCGCTGTCAAAGTTGAAAGCAAGATTCTTGAATCCGTATCCGTGTGGCGCATTGCCGTTTTTCTCAATCAGCATTATGTGGTCGGTACGCGAGGTCATCGTGTTAGTCCAAAGAGCATAGCTCATTTCAAGATAGTCGTGTATCTCCTTACCGGTCATTCTTAAGACGTATATCTGGTTTTCATATTTATATAGGTTGAACATGTCGCTGACATGTACGTCTCCGGCCTCGATACTTGTATCAAACGACAACGGCGCGTTGAATGAAATGTCAGCTCCTGTTATCTTGAGTTGTAAGTTGTGTATGAAATCACAAAATGCGCTGTTGCCGAAATATGAATCTCTGGTGAAGATAGAGCTTTCAAAAGTCCCGATCTTTCGGTTGACAAAAGTGTTTACGGTGTCGATGTCTTTTTTGAAATAAGACATGAACTCGTTGTCAATCGGTTCGGATTTTATGTCTTTGATTCCGCCCGTGACATTCTTTGATACTACCTTCCCGTCAACTATCGTCAGGCTTATTTGTGCGTCGCACACATAATTTGCGTTCGATGATGGATTGAGGCAAAGCACGCTTTCACCCTTCGGGCCTTTTACTATTTCCTTGTTGCTTCTGTGGTCGTGCCCGTAAAGTATCAGGTCGAAGCCTTCTATCTCAGCAGCAATCCTTAAAGATGCGTTCTCTTCATAGTCGCTTGTTGTTATTCCACCGTCTCGTCCCGAGTGGAACAGGCCTATTATGATGTCAGGATGCTCGTTGGCCTTTATGCGTTCAATCCATTTCTTGGCACTTTCCACCATGTTATCAAAACGCATGCCCGACCATAATTGTTGGTTGAGCCAGTTTGGTATGGCCGGAGTAATAAGTCCTAAAACGGCGATGCGTACACCGTCGCGGACGAATATATGATACGGTTCGAGATAAGGTTCGCCCGTAGCCGTGTTTATTATATTTGCGCCGAGCATCGGGCATTTTACCTCTTTAATCCACTTATCGTAGACTGCATGTCCGGTTTCGATGTCATGGTTGCCTATCGTTTGCGCGTCATATTCCAAATAATTGATTATCGAAGCCGCTACGTTAGGCATATCAGGTTTTACGTAATTGCAGAAATAACACGTGGGTTGGCCTTGCAGAATGTCTCCGTTGTCGAAAAGCAGCAACTTGTCTCCATACGCTGCCCTGAGTTTCTTGACGTAGCTTGACACTCTTGCCATTGAGCCGGACGTGGGAGTCCTGTTGATGAAATCATAAGGAAAGAAACAGCCGTGCACGTCGCTTGTTTGTAAGACACGCAGTTCGATTTTCTTTTCTTGTCCCATTATCATGATGTTGAAGTTGCAGATGATTACTAATAAGGAAATAAGCCTATATTTCATTAAATAAATGTGTTTAGATGAAATAAAGCCAATACTTAACATGCCGTTGCGGTATGTAGAGTAAAGGCTTTATCTGTTAGTTTATGGATGATTGTTATTCTACGATTCTTGTCATTGCGAAATCCGTTATCTTACCGTCAGGATCAACCTTTGCGTTGATACGGTATTTGTTCGTTACTTTCGTGCCGTCGGTCTTATTCACGTCTTGTTCGGCCATGAAAGTAGTGTCGTATTCGTACTGTTCGTCGCCTATTTCTTTCTTTTGTATGTCGTAACCGCCGGGCAGGCTCCATACCATGCTTTCGATATCGTCTTTATACAGCTTGTGCATGAATGATATGATGTCGCTTTTGGTTGCGTCTTGCTTCCCGAGGAAATTCACAAATTCGCCTATGTTGGCTGTCAGTCCGTTTTCGTCTTTCGTGTTTATGCTTACAAAGAAGTTATGGAAGATGTTGCTTATTACGAGCTTCTCGTCGAGGCTGACTTCGGCCGACTTGATTTTTTTCAGCGCAATCATGGCCTCTTCGTAATGTCTTCCGTCGGAATGGGCGTCAACATACATTTGGTAAGAATCTTCCGTATTAAGTTTTACGCATTGCGCCCAGTCGATAGAGTCGATCTTTTCCAACGCCTCTTGCTTGTGTGGGCTGTCTGGATTATTCTTAATGTAATCAGTCAGGGCAATCTTTGAACCGCTGACTACGGCGTTAGTCCACTCTTCATCCTCTTTTAACAGCCTCTCAAGGTGGGCTGTTATCGAGTCAACGTGTGCCTGTGGGGCGTCCTTGAAGTTATTCAGGTAAGTTTGCAGTATTGTCGGGTCCTCGCTCCTCATGGCAAATTCATATTCTTCCTGCTCTTTGTCGCTTTTCGCATTGTTGTAAAAATAAAGGCAGGTGCCCAGCACTATGACGGCAATGACGATTGAAACTATCAGCGTCGCTTTTCCGTTTTTCTTCTTGTTGTCTGCATCGGGAGCGGTGTTGCCGCCCGTTTCGGTCAAAGCCGTCGCATTGTCTTTGACTACCGCAACCTCCGTACTGGTTGATGTGTCGGTATTTCCTGCGTTATTCCGCAGCCGTTCTGCAGCATTACCCTCATTGTCGGCCGGTATGGCCTTATGGCAGTGCGGGCATACTATTTCGCTTTTGAAATAAATCTCTCCACAATAGGGGCATTTCACAATCTTTCCCGCAATTTCAACACCACAACTTGGACAAACCGGTGCTTTGTCGCTGGTCTGATGACCACATTCCGGACATTTAATAATTGCCATTCGTAGAATCCTTTATTTTTAATTGCCTTTATATCGTTTAGAAATGTTTGAATCTGATTTCCCTCATGCTGTGACGCCCCATGAAGCGGCTCTTGTCAACGTATGTGTTTATTCCGTTGATGCGTCCTTTAGCCGTATATTGCCACATCGTGTAATCCCTGTCGTCGGCCAGTTGGGGCTTTTCTTCTGAATATTGTGCTATCATTAGTTTGTATTCGTCGATTTTTCCCTTAAGATGCTTGTTGTAAAAATTGGTATAAGTGTACAACAAGGGCTTCTGTCGGTAGGCCTGTTCTACCAAGTCGAGGAATTTGAACAGTGAATCGCAAAATTCCTCGGTCTTCAATCCGCCCGTAGATTCAATGTCGATCATCGGTATGAGGTCTTGATCTCCCGGTCGGCATTGCGACATGAAGTTCTCAAGCTGTTTGGTGAGGTCGGTTTTCGGACGGAAGAAATGATAAGAACCTACCTTCAGTCCGTTTTTATGCGCAAGTTCTATGTTGCGCTCGTAGGTCTTGTCTATATGCGTGCTGCCTTCAGTTGCCTTTAGGTAAACGTAGGCCATTTTACTGTTAGCTCCCACGTTTTCCCAAAACACTTCGCCCTGATAGTGGCTTAAGTCAATTCCGTGTACGTGTCGGCAAGTGTCTTCGCATTGTATGTTGCTTTCGTCATTCTGTGCCTTTGTCGTTTGGATGCTTAATGAAAATAATGTACAGATGAGAAATAATATATGTCGTTTCATTATGAAAATTCTTATTTTTCGCATTGGGACACACTGTACTTGGTTATGCTGCCGTCTTGCGTCTTGCGCATTTACCGTGTGTGATTAACATTAATGCAAAGGTACACCGAATAGCTTGGATATCAAAGAAATTTATATAATTTTAGTTATTCATCAATGTTTGAAAGACTTTTCACTATGTTGGCCACCATGCGGCTTGACGTTTCAATCGGGTGATATGAAAAGTATTTCATCGGGTGGGTGTTAGGCCTGCTTACTGGGTTTAGGTTTCCAGGCCGTTCTTGTTCGATGCGGACGGATTGATGCTGTCCTTGCAGGTAATGTTCAAGGTTCAGGCTTACTTTTGATAGTTGTTTGTCTTCCGGACTTTTTATGAATGGCAATTCCTCGGCTTCAAACCCGAAAACCAGTATGAGGTAGTGTCCTATCAGGTCGCAGAGTTTCCTTATCCTTAAGGCCTTTATCCATTTGTCTATTTTTACGAAGTCTATCTTGTCGCCGCTTTCCCTGAGATACGAGCCGAGTTCGGCCAGCGTCTTAAAGTTTATGCATGAGTTTAATATTGTATTGATGTTGTCTATCAGTTTATTCATAAACATTAATGACTCGATCGACGTGTCGATGCTGTGTATTTCGTCGAATACCAGATTGTTGTATTTCCTGTTAAGCAATGGGTTGGCGAATTTCTTTTCCTTTCTGTGGTACGTGTTGGTTATCTTCCCCGCTTTTTTGTCAGCGGTGGTAGGGGTGGCCGTAATGTAGCCTTGTGCCGTTTCATGGATGCGGCTAGGTATTGATTTTTCGTCTGCCTTGTACGCCTTGCATATTCCGTTGGAGATGAAATCCTGGGCGTTGAAAGTTTTTGCTACAAGCAGTAGCTTGTTCCACTTGTATTCAGACATAGGTTCCACGCTGCCGGCGGTGTCGAATGCGCCGAAAGATAAGAGTTTTATGAAATTTCGGTATAGAATCTTCATTTTTGCCTGAATTATATCCGTTAATGAGTGGGTGATAAAATCAAGTCGGCGGCATGATGTTGTGCCACCGACTTGAGACAGTAACATTGTTACGGGCCGTAGCCCGCCGTAATGTATTTTAAATATTAAAGCGTTACGCCGTTTTTGAAGATTGAGATCTCGCGGTATCCGTTTTTCTCGTTGCAGGTCTTTTCTCCGTTGGCCACAGCGATGATCTTATCAATAAACTTGCGCAGCAGTGATTTCATATCCGTGCCGTCTACCAGTTCACCGGCATTGAAGTCAATCCAGTTGGGCTTGTTGTTGAACAGGTTGCTGTTCGTCGAAATCTTCATTGTCGGTATGAATGTGCCGAACGGCGTGCCGCGGCCCGTGGTGAACAATACTATCTGGCAACCAGCGGCGGCAAGCGCCGTAGAGGCTACGAGGTCGTTGCCGGGTGCTGACAGCAGGTTAAGTCCTTTCACCTTCAGACGGTCACCGTATCCCAATACGCCGCTTACTGGAGCGCGGCCGCATTTCTGTGTGCATCCGAGAGCCTTGTCTTCAAGCGTGGATATGCCTCCGGCCTTGTTTCCAGGCGACGGGTTTTCGCCTACGGGCTCGCCGTGGCTGAGGAAGTATTCCTTGAAGTCGTTTACCAATTTTACGGTCTGGTTGAACAGTTCCTCGTTCTTGCATCTGTTCATTAAGATAGTCTCCGCTCCGAACATTTCAGGCACTTCAGTCAATATCGATGTGCCGCCTTGCCCTACAAGGAAGTCGGAGAACTCGCCTACAAGCGGATTGGCGGTAATGCCGCTGAAACCGTCGCTGCCGCCGCATTTCAGTCCTACTCGCAGTTCGTTAAGCGGACAGTCTGTACGCTTGTCGTTTTTCGCAATGTCATAAAGCGAGCGCAGGATGTTCATACCCTCGTTTATCTCGTCTCCCTGCACTTTCTGCACTACGAGAAACTTGATTCTCTCCTTGTCGTAGTCGCCGAGTAGCTTTTCAAATTGGTCGGGCTGGTTGTTCTCGCATCCCAAGCTCAGTATGAGCACCGCTCCTGCGTTGGGGTGCAACACTATGTCGCGAAGCACCTTTCGCGTGTTCTCGTGGTCTTCGCTCAATTGAGAACAGCCGTAGTTGTGGTGCCAAGCGTGTACCGCGTCAATGCCTTCAAGACGTGTCTCTTCGGCCAGCATGTTGGCCAAGCGCTCGGCTATGCCGTTGACGCAACCTACGGTAGGAACGATCCACACCTCGTTTCTGATACCTACTTCGCCGTTTTTGCGCACGTATCCCTTGAATGTTAGGTTCTCTACGGGAATGTCGAGTTCCTCGTTTACCGGCTTGTATTCATACGTAAGCGTGCCTGAGAGGTTGGTTTTCAGGTTGTTTTCGTTGACCCATTGGCCTGCGGCGAGATTCTCTTTCGCGTGTCCTATCGGGTATCCGTATTTTATTATGTTGGTGCCGGCCGGCGTGTCGGTTATCAGGATTTTGTGGCCGGCCGGCGTGTCTTGCATCACTGTTATGTCCTTGCCGTCTATGCTTATGGTCTCTCCTTTTTGGTAGTTCCTCAAGCAGACTACTACGGTATCGGCCTTGTTAATCTTTATGAAAGGTGCTTTTTCCATATTAATGATTTGTTTTAATGGTTGATTTTATAACTGAGTTCTTCTGTAAAAGTCGATGTTTTCTTTTGACAACAGCTCTATTGGCATATAGTTTACGGGGTCTACCTTCTTTTTCAGCACTATCGCCTTAAACAGCGTGTTCACGCAGTTGTAGCCTTGCATGAACGCGTGTTGGGCTATCAGGAACGATATCGAGCCTAAGCGCAGGCATCTGGCGTTGCGTTCCACCATGTCGTAACCCATTATCTGTATGTCGCGGCGGTTGGTCTTCAGCAGAAATTCGCCTACTATGTGTCCTTTAGAGCAGAAGGTTATGCAGTGGTGTGTTTGCGGATGCGACGTGAAGAAGTCTTCCAGTATCGAGTCATACTTCTCCTTGTCTTCGTTCAGGGGCAGGTCGAGTTCGCAAATCTTGATGTGGGGGTAGTGGTCTTGCATGTAGTGTCTGAAGCCAACTTCGCGGTTTTCCTGTTGCTTGCTTGCCACTTTGCCGTGCTTGGTCTGTTTCATCAGCATTATCTCCTTCTCGTTTGAGGCTATCAGCATCAGCATCTTTGCTGCGAAGTATCCGCTGCAGAACGAGTCTTGACCGTAGAAAGACAAAGGTTTCAGGTCGGGCATGTACGAGTCAAGCAGGATGAAGGGAATGTTGCGTTCGTGCAGTTTGTCGGTGAATCGTTTTGTCGTGTCTAATTCGCTCGGTACTACAATTACGCCGTTGGGATTGGCGTTTAGGCATTTGTTACATTCTTTAGTGAATGTCGCGCTGTCGAATCTCTCGTAGTACATCATCTTCACGTCTATGTGGAAGTCGCGCCTGGCCTCGCATGCCTTGTTGGCTCCTTCTTCTATTTCGTCCCAATAAGCCTCTGATTCGTGTTTGGGTATGATGCAATAAAATGTGTACGACTTGTTGTATGCAAGCGCGCTTGCGTACATGTTGGGCTGATAGTTGATACTTTTCAAAACAGATTCGACCTTCTCCCTCGACGATTTTGAGACATTCGGCCGGTTATGGAGCACCCTGTCTACCGTACCGACGGAAACTCCCGACTTCTCGGCTATGTCCTTAATCCTAATTTTCTCATCCATAACGTCTATCTGTTTTTGCAGAACCTTAAAAATCTTGTAGTTGTAAGCAGTGGTTAATCCGAGGGCAAAGTTAATGAAATTTGGGCGAAACGCAAAGAAAATATTGATAAATCAAGGGCCGTGCACACAACAAAGTGGCGTTTTGTGTGCGCAAACAGTGCGGCAGCGGTCTTGCTTGTCGTTTGCTCCGCTTGGTTTATGCTCCGACGTACGCCTTCACGGCGTCGGCGCACCGCTCACCGTCCACGCCGGCCGACACTATGCCTCCGGCGTATCCTGCGCCTTCGCCCGAGGGGAAGAGACCGTGCAGCCTGACGTGTTGCAGGGAAATGCCGTCGCGTAAGATCCTGACGGGCGACGACGTTCTTGTCTCGGCGGCGATGAGCACAGCCTCGTTAGTGAGAAATCCGCAGCTCATGCGTCCGAACGTCTCGAAGCCTTTCTGCAGGCGTTTGCTTACGATGTCGGGCAGCCAAAAATGGAGCGGGCTTGATATCAGTCCGGGAGCGTAAGAGCTTTTGGGCAGGTCATAGCTTAAGCGCGAGCGGGTGAAGTCTACCATACGCTGCGCAGGTGCGGTCTGCCTCATGTTGCCTTGCTGCCAGCATGCGCGCTCGATGCTCTCCTGAAAGCGCATCATGCAGAGCCTGTCATCGGCCCGGCCGGTGTCCTCGGGGCGCACTTCCACCACCATTCCGCTGTTAGACCAGCGCGAGCCTCGGTTGCTCGGACTCATGCCGTTGACCACTATCTGCCCCGGTCCGGTGGCTGCCGGTATCACGAAGCCTCCCGGGCACATGCAGAACGAGTAGACCCCGCGCCCGTCTACTTGGGTGACGAAGCTGTATTCGGCGGCCGGGAGCCAGCGTCCGCGCCCGTTCTTGTCGTGGTATTGTATTTGGTCTATCAGCTCGGCTGGATGCTCCAGTCTCACTCCTACGGCTAAGGCCTTAGCCTCAAGCTCTATGCCGTTGTCGTCAAGATAGGCGTAGACGTCGCGTGCCGAGTGGCCCGTGGCTAGTATTACGGGGCCGCGAAACTCTTTTTCGCCGCCGTTTACGGCGTTTACCGCCTTGATGCCTTCTACGGTGTCGCCGCTGATTATCAGTCCGGTCATCTTCGTCATGAAGTGTACCTCGCCGCCGCAGCGCAGTATCGTCGAGCGCATGTTCTCTATCACGCGCGGCAGCTTGTCGGTGCCTATGTGCGGATGCGCGTCGGCCAGTATTGCCGTCGACGCTCCGTGCTGGCAAAACACGTTGAGTATCTTGCGTATGTTTCCGCGTTTCTTGCTGCGCGTGTACAGTTTCCCGTCAGAGTATGCCCCGGCTCCTCCTTCACCGAAGCAGTAATTGCTCTCTGGGTCAACCTTCTGTGTCTTTGTTATCGAGGCTATGTCTTTTTTCCGTTCATGCACGTCCTTGCCTCTTTCCACTACTATCGGGCGCAATCCTAACTCTATGAGGCGCAGCGAGGCGAACAGTCCGCACGGGCCGGCTCCCACCACTACGACCGCCGGGGCCGACGATACGTCGCGGTATTCCGTGTGCTCGTATTCGTCGTCTTCGGGCGTTTCGTTTACGTAGACCCTGACTTTCAGGTTTACGTACACGGTTCTTTGGCGTGCGTCGATGCTCCGCCTCAGCGTCCTTACGTGGGTTATCGTTCTTGCGTCAAGCCCTTTTTCGCGGGCTACGGTTTCTTTTATGGTCGTTTCGTTGGCCGCTTGCCGGGGCAGCAGGCGCAGGTCTAATTCGTAGGTCATGTGGCTTAATGTGGTTTTCGGCCGTGGTTATATCCTGCTTATGCCAGGCGTTAGGCCGTGTTAGTCGTTTTACGGATGGCTTTATGCGTTCCGTATTTATGGTGCAAAGTTAGCAATTTTGCTCGTAAAGGGCGACGTGGCATAGGTATTAATTGCTGTTTTAACCCAAATCACGCATGCGCTGTGGTTGCGTGGCTCAATGCTAGGCTGTGATGTTTTGTAGTTGCCGAGCGGCCGTAACGTGTCATTGTGTCAGTTGCTGTTTGTCCGTGTTTTTTAGCTTGATAGGCCGGCGTGCGGCGTTCAGGTAGCGTGGTTTACGGTAGATATGGCGAATGCTGCAGTGAAACGTTGCCTATCTGTAGCCGATTGCTTACCTTTTGTGTTGCGAAATGCTGCATTTCGCATTGCCGGGAGTAGTCTTTTGCGCCAGTATGGGCTGCGTTTGGCCGCGTTTCAGACTCGTTTTTAGCCGCTAAAACCTAAAATTTCTTGCACATTCGCACCCGCTTTTCGTTTAACATGCTGACGTTGTACTGCTTACGTTTGCACGCCTTAAACCGGCTTATTTGCCGGCACGTGTGCGGAATTTCATACTGACGGGCTTGTGGAGCGTTAATGGAAATCAAGATGAAACGATAATTGCAATATTCGTGACATAATGTAAGATGCATGCAGTAGTATTGGCGTTGGGCTGCGGAGCTTATCTTGTTTGTAATAAATTTGTGCGTTTTCATGCTAAAATTGCATTTTAATGCATATTTTTATTGCCATAAAGAGAAATATTGCTAAATTTGTCACCAATTTTAACTGAAAACTTACCTGTCTTTATCAGGCTAAAAACATACTTAAAAATGAAAGTATTAAAATTCGGAGGAACATCCGTTGGTTCGGTAAAAAGCATACTGAGCTTAAAGAATATAGTTGAGAAGGAAGCATGCGTGCAGCCGATAGTAGTAGTAGTCAGCGCGCTGGGCGGCATCACCGATAAGCTGATTTACACGGCGCAGCTGGCACTTGACGGCGACGAACGCTACAAGGACGAATTTGACCTGATGGTAAGCCGTCATCATGACATGATAAACGCCGTAATAACCGACGACGCCAAGCGCGATGAGCTGGGGAATGATTTAGACGCTCTTTTCGATGAACTGAAAAGCATTTATTACGGCGTGTATCTTATTCACGACCTGAGCGAGAAGACGCAAAACGCTATCGTAAGTTACGGTGAGCGCCTTAGCTCGCGCATCACGGCTGCGTTGGTGAAGGGCGCAAGGCTGTTCGACGCTCGGGATTTCATCAGAACCGAGCATAAGAACCATAAGAACATGCTTGACAGCGAGCTGACCAACAGGCTCGTGTGCGCCGCTTTCACCGACCTTCCGCCCGTGTCGGTCGTGCCGGGCTTCATCAGCAGGGACAAGCACACTGGCGAGATTACCAATCTCGGGCGCGGCGGCAGTGACTATACGGCGGCCATCATTGCAGCCGCGCTCGATGCCGACGTGCTTGAAATCTGGACTGACGTAGACGGATTCATGACGGCAGACCCGCGCGTTATACCTACGGCTTACACCATCAACGAGCTAAGCTACAAGGAAGCGATGGAGCTTTGCAACTTCGGAGCGAAGGTGATTTATCCGCCGACGATATATCCCGTCTGCGTGAAAAACATCCCTATCAGGGTGAAAAACACTTTCAACCCCGACGGCAAGGGTACCATAATTCAAAGTAAGATAGACAACGACACTAAGGTAATCAAGGGAATATCGAGCATCAGCGGCACAACGCTGATCACCGTAACGGGCCTTTCGATGGTAGGCGTGATAGGAGTTAACAGGCGAATATTCACCGCCCTCGCAGTGAACGGCATATCGGTGTTCCTCGTCAGCCAGGCTTCGTCTGAAAATTCTACGTCTATAGGCGTCAAGGACTCAGACGCCGACGAAGCCGTCAAGGTGCTCAACGAAGAGTTTGCAAAGGAGATCGAGACCGGCGCAATGTTTCCGATGCATGCCGAAAGCGGACTCGCCACGATTGCGATAGTAGGCGAGAACATGAAGCACGTGCCCGGTATTGCCGGAAAACTGTTCGGCACGCTTGGCCGAAGCGGCATCAGCGTGATAGCTTGTGCCCAGGGAGCGTCGGAGACTAACATCTCTTTCGTAATACACGGGATGTACCTGCGCAAGTCGCTTAACGTCATTCATGACTCGTTCTTCCTCTCGGAGTATAACGTCTTGAACCTGTTCATCTGCGGCATAGGCACCGTAGGCAGCAAGCTGATAGAGCAGATCAGGTCGCAATACGAGGAACTGAAGCAGAACAGACGGCTGAAGCTGAACGTTGTGGGCATATCCAACAGTCGCAATGCCGTGTTCTGCCGTGACGGTATCGACCTTGACAATTACCGTGAACTGCTGTCGCAATCTTCGCCTACCGACATCGGCCGCCTGCGTGAAGAGGTGATCGGGATGAACATTTTCAACAGTGTGTTCGTGGATTGCACCGCAAGCAAGGACGTAGCGGCGCTGTATCAGGATTTTCTCGAGCACAACATATCCGTCATAGCGGCGAATAAGATAGCCGCCTCGTCCGATTATGACAGCTACGTAAAGCTGAAGAATACGGCGTTGGCACGAGGTGTGAAGTTCCGCTTCGAGACTAACGTGGGTGCCGGCTTGCCGATTATTGGCACGATCAACGACCTCTGCAATTCGGGAGACCGCATCTTGAAGATAGAGGCGGTGCTTAGCGGCACGCTTAATTTCATATTCAACGAATTGTCGGCTGACGTTCCACTCTCTGAGGCCGTAAGGCGTGCTAAGGAACAAGGTTACAGCGAGCCTGACCCGAGGATAGACCTGAGCGGTACCGACGTGGTGCGCAAACTTGTAATATTGACGCGCGAGGCAGGCTATAAGATCGAGCTTGACGATGTGGAGAAGCATTTGTTCGTTCCTGAGTCGTTCTTCAAGGGATCGCTTGAAGACTTCTGGCGTAATCTCCCCTTGCTCGACGACGATTTTGAACGCCGCCGCAAGCAGCTCGAAGCCGAAGGCAAGCGTTGGCGTTTCGTCGCGAGAATGGACATGGGGCATACCGACGTGTCACTGCAAGAGGTGGAAAAGGGCCATCCGTTCTATAACCTTGAAGGCTCTAACAACATCGTCATGCTTACCACCGAGCGTTACAAGGAGTATCCGATGCTTATTCAGGGATACGGCGCGGGCGCCAGTGTGACGGCTGCTGGCGTGTTTGCAAATATAATGAGCATAGCCAACATCTGACAGTAACCCGTCTTGCGCTCTCCAAAGTGTTACCGGTCTGTAATCTTTCAACTACGACAAATGAAACATATCATAATATTAGGCGACGGCATGGCCGACCATCCGATACGGCGTCTCGGCGGTATGACTCCGCTGCAATATGCCCGCACCCCGAACATGGACGCTTTGGCGCGTAACGGTAAGACCGGGCGTCTTGTCACGATACCTGAAGGTTTTCATCCCGGTAGCGAGGTTGCCAACACCGCAATATTGGGTTACGATTTAAATAAGGTGTATGAAGGGCGCGGTCCGCTTGAGGCGGCGAGCATAGGTTATGAGATGCGCTGCGACGACTTGGCCTTGCGCTGCAACATAGTGACGCTGGCCGACGGTAAGATTAAGAATCACCACGGCGGACATTTGACGACCGAAGAGGGTGCGAAACTTATTAAGCTGCTCGACTCTCGACTCGGCAACGACGACATACGCTTCATTGCCGGTACGCAATACCGTCATTTATTAGTGATACGCCGTGGCAACAAGCATGTTGAATGCGCGCCTCCGCACGACCATCCTTGCGAGCTTTGGCGCCCGCTTTTGGTCAGGCCTGAAGACGGTTGGGCGGATAAGGCCGATAGCGGACGCATAACCGGACGTGAGACCGCCGACCTCTTAAACCGCCTGATCATAGAGTCTCAGGAGATATTGGCTGGTTGCGGGCGTGATGCCGACGGCAAATTGAGCATTTGGCCGTGGGGTGGGGGATACCGTCCGGCCATGAACAGGCTGTGCGACATTTATCCGCAGATAAGCAGCGGGGCCGTAATCTCCGCCGTAGACCTGATTAAGGGCATCGGGCATTATGCCGGTCTGAGAATAATTAAGGTCGAGGGAGCTACCGGTTTGGCCGATACCAATTACGAGGGCAAGGCGCAAGCCGCCCTTGAAGCCTTGCGCCGTGATGACTTTGTGTTCCTTCATGTTGAGGCAAGCGACGAGGCTGGGCATGACGGAGACATGGAACTGAAGTTGCGCACGATAGAAAATCTTGACCGTAAGATCGTCGGTCAGATATACGAAGAGGTGAAGTCGTGGCGCGGTGAGCCTGTTGCCATAGCTCTTCTGCCTGACCATCCCACCCCTGTGGAAGTGCGTACACACGTCAACGAACCAGTTCCGTTCGCCGTATGGAACAGGAATATCGAGGCTGACGGGGTGCAGACTTTTGACGAGGAGAGCTGCGTAAGCGGAGGATACGGCATGTTGCGGTTTAACGAGTTTATCGAAACCTTCTTAAATGACGTGTGATAAGGAGAATCGTGAGTATTAATTAGTAAGTTGATTATTTGTATGAGATACTTCAGTACGAATCATAATTCAGATCCGGTCTCGCTTAGCGAGGCCGTCGTCAAAGGGCTTGCGCCCGACCGGGGACTGTATATGCCTGAGCGTATAGAGAGATTGCCCGATGAGTTTTTTGAGAATATGCGTAATCTGACGTTTCGTGATATTGCGTTCGAGGTGGCTAAGGCCTTTTTCGGCGAAGACATTGACGAGGACGGTTTGCGTGCTATCGTAGATGATACGTTGGCTTTTGACTGTCCCGTAGTCAACGTCGGAGACGGAATCTGGTCGTTAGAGCTGTTTCACGGACCGACGCTTGCGTTTAAGGACGTGGGCGCAAGGTTCATGGCCCGCATGCTTTCTTATTTTATAAAGAAAGGACTGGCTGACGCCCACGACACCATCAACGTGCTCGTAGCTACCAGCGGCGACACAGGTTCGGCTGTAGCCAATGGTTTTCTCGGTGTTGACGGCATCCACGTATATGTGCTTTACCCGAAAGGTAAGGTAAGCAAGACGCAGGAAAGCCAGTTCGCTACGTTGGGGCGCAACATCACGGCACTTGAGGTTGACGGTACTTTTGACGACTGCCAGGCTCTCGTCAAGGATGCGTTTGCAGACGAAGAACTGAACGGACGGCTCAAACTCACTTCGGCCAACTCTATTAACGTGGCGAGGTTTCTTCCACAATCGTTCTATTACTTCAACGCTTACGCGCGCTTGAAAGAGGCCGGCAAGGCCGACAATCTCGTCGTATGCGTGCCGAGCGGCAATTTCGGTAACCTCACGGCAGGCCTGTTTGCGCAGCGTATGGGGCTGCCGATAAGGCGTTTCATCGCAGCGAATAACGCTAATGACATATTCCTGAAGTACTTGGTAACGGGGCGTTACGAGCCGCGGCCGAGTTTGCAGACGATAGCAAACGCGATGGACGTAGGTGCGCCGAGCAATTTCGCCCGTATCCTCAGCTTGTATGACAATTCTCATGAAGCCGTATGCCGTGACATAAGTGGAGCCTCGTTTACCGACGAACAGATAAGAATTGCGATGTCGGAGTGTTACAACGGGTACGGATACGTGCTTGATCCTCATGGAGCTTGCGGCTGGAAGGCTCTGCGTGAGGGGCTAACGGCAGGTGAAACCGGCGTGTTTCTCGAGACGGCACATCCTGCCAAGTTTGCCGATACGGTAGAGAGCGTTATCGGGCGGCCAGTTGACGTGCCTGAGCGTTTGGCCGCATTCGTCAACGGGCGCAAGCGGTCTTTGCCTATGACGAAGAATTATCAGGACTTCAAGAAATACCTCATGAGTGTCTGAAATCCAGGGACTTATGTGAGAATAAAAAGAGAGCGGCCAAATGACCGCTCTCAACCAACACAAAAACTAAACTAGACTTAATTGACGAATACAAGATTTTCACAAACCTCGCATTGTCTCTGCAAATATACGATATTGATTTTAAATACGCAAATATTTATTAGTTTATTTACACTTTTTGCCCCTGATTTTACATTTTTACGGTCTTATTCAGCAGATATTGGTCGAGTATCGTCATTGCAGACATTGCTTCAACTATCGGTACGGCGCGTGGCAACACGCACGGGTCATGCCTTCCGCGCGCCTTTAGTCTCACCTCGTTGCCGTGAATGTCTACGGTGTCTTGCTCTTGTAAGAGCGTAGCTACGGGCTTGAACGCAACCCTGAAATAGATGTCGCGGCCGTTGCTGATGCCTCCCTGTATGCCTCCGCTGCGGTTGGTTCTTGTGGATATGCGTCCGTTATCATTGTAGAATGCGTCGTTGGCCTCGCTTCCGCGCATGCCGGTCATACCGAATCCTCCGCCGAACTCAACGCCTTTTACGGCGTTAATGCCGAGCACGGCGTAGCCCAACGCCGCCTGCAGCTTGTCGAACTCAGGTTCGCCCAAGCCTGCCGGACAGCCTTTTATTACACAGGTTATCGTTCCCCCTACGGTGTCTCCGGCCGCTTTCACAGCCTCGATGAGCCGTATCATCTGTTCGGCTTTGTCGGCATCGGGGCATCTTACGATGTTGTCGTCAACATGCGAGAGGTCGTATTGCGTGTAATCTCGGTCGAGAGTGATGCCGCCTACTTGCGAAGTATATGCACATACTGATATGCCGAGCCGGCGGAGAGCGAGTTTTGCTAACGCGCCTCCTACGCAGCGGCTTATCGTAATCCTGGCCGACGAGCGTCCGCCTCCCCTGTAGTCGCGTGTGCCGAACTTGCAATCGTAGGTGTAGTCGGCGTGCGACGGGCGGTAGGCCAGCTTCATTTCCTCATAGTCTTGCGACCGTTGGTTGGAGTTTCTCACGATGAAGCCAATTGGGCAACCGGTAGATTTGCCCTCGAACACTCCGCTCATTATCTCCACGCGGTCGGGTTCTTTCCGTGCTGTTGTTATCCGGCTTTGCCCGGGTTTACGCCGGTCAAGTTCATTTTGTATGAAATCCAAGTCGACGGCTATTCCCGCCGGGAAGCCGTCAACGATTCCACCTATGGCTTCCCCGTGGCTTTCCCCGAACGTAGTCAGGCGGAATAGACGGCCGAAAGTATTCCTCATGAAAAGAGTTTGTATGGTTATACGAAAGTGAGTATGCGTTAAGTAGGGGCGCAGCTTATCGGCTTTTGTGGCAGCATCCGCCCTCGTGGTCATGGTGGTGGCCGCAGCCGCCGTCATTGTGGCCGTGCCCGTGATTGCAGCATCCGCCCTCATGGTCGTGGTGATGTCCGCAGCATCCGCCGTCGCCGTCGTGTCCGCAGCAGCATCCTTCGCCGCTCATCCTGTTAATCAGGCCTTGTATCTCGTCGTTGGTGGCTTCCCTTGCCTCTACGATATGGCCTTTAAAGTTAAGCGTCTTTCCTGCCAAAGGGTGGTTGAGGTCTACCTTCACCTTGTCGTCTCCTATCGACAGCACCCTGCCGTAAAACCTGTTGCCGTCTTCGTTTTGCAGCGGAATTATCGCGTCCTTGAAGATGTTCTCGTGGTCGAAATGGCCGTTGATGCAGAATATTCCCTTATCCAGGTCGAGCACGTGCTCGAGTTCGTAATCTCCGTAAGCGTCGTCTTTCTGCAGGGTGAAGTCGAACGTCTCACCTTTGCCCAATCCTACCACGGCTTTTTCAAAAGCGTCGAGGGCTATGCCGTAGCCGCTAATGAACTGGAACGGTTCGGCGTCTGTGGCTTCTTCTACGAGTTCGCTTGTTCCGTTGTCTACTGTGTAAAGTTTGTAAGCTACTGCGATGTATTTGTTAAGATTATCTGCCATTGTTTGTTTTTATTGTTTGATTAATGCGGCAAAGGTAATGTAAAATTTCGATTATCCGAAAAGAAAACTCTTTTACTTTAATAAAACCGTAGGATTTTCGGCTCTTGTGCCGCTGGAAATAATATAAGAGTTCTCATTTATGTACGGAATGAAAGATACGTCGGTAGAAAAGTTATAAAGTGAAAGGCTGCCTTTTGCTTCTTAAAAGGTGACCTCTTGCAGGCTGAAAGGTTACTTATTATAATGTCGTTTGCCGCGTTTTGCGATTTTTACGCTGTTTTTCTTTATGCGGTTACATTGTTTAAGATAAATAACTTAATTTTGCTTGCAAATGGAAAGTACAGCTATATATGTAAAAAATATGGTTTGTGACCGTTGCAAATTGGCCGTGGCTAAGGTGCTGAGGGATGTTGGGCTTACGCCTACCGACATAAGGCTTGGCGTGGTAACAGTAGCCGGCCGGCTCGGCGAATCGGAGATAAGGCGTCTCCGTCCCGCTCTCCGTGCCCTCGGCTTCGACCTATTGGAAGACAGACAAAAGCAAACCGTTGAAAGGATAAGGAGTGCCGTCATTGAGTTAGTGCATTATCGTGACGGTAAGTCGGATGTAAACTTGTCGGAATATCTTTCATCCTCGCTCGGGATAGATTACAGCGTGTTGAGCAAACTGTTTTCCGAAAGTGAGGGTATGACAATCGAGCGATATTTCATTCTGCAGAAGATAGAGCGTGTGAAAGAGCTGCTTTTTTACGGTGAGATGTCGCTCGGCGAGATCGCTTTTAAGATGAATTACTCGAGCACGGCGCATCTTAGCGCACAGTTTAAGAGTGTGACCGGTATGACCCCAACTCAATTCAAGACGACAGGAAGGAAGGAACTGACGCAATTGGACAGAGTTGGAACGTAGCTCTTCGTGCAGTTTTTGCTTATTTTTTATTGTGGCACTCTGTTTCCGTTGTCAAGTGCGATAACGGAAACATTGTAAATCTTTTCCATAATTATGTAACGCCCGTAATGCCTGTTTTGCTTACCTTTGCAGCTGATAAACATAATTCATAACTATAAAAGACATGGAAAAGAAAACAATCGCCGTCACGGGTATGGCATGCGCAGGCTGTGCGGCCAACGTGGAAAGGATTCTCGGTCGGCTTGACGGCGTGAGTCAGGCTAACGTTAATTTCGCCGCACGCACGGCGTTGGTGGAATACGACCCGAAGACGGTGACGCTGAAGATAATGAAAGAAGAAGTGGAAAAGGGCGGTTACGGTCTTGTGATCGACGAGGACGAGTCGGTGGAAGCCATCGAGCGCACGGCATACGGCCGCTTGGTGAAAAGGGGCGTTACGTCGTGGGTGCTTGCGTTCATGACCATGAGCATATCCATGGGCTGGCTGCACGTGGGTAACGACATTGCGGCCAACCAGATAATGCTCGTCATATCGTTGTTCAACATAGCTTATTGCGGAAGGCTCTTTTACGCCAACGCATGGAAGCAGCTGAGGCACGGCTCGGCCAATATGGATACGCTTGTGGCCATGAGCACGGCCATATCCTTTGCATTCAGCGTGTTCAATACGTTTTGGGGCGATGCCTACTGGGGCTCGCGCGGCATGGGAAACCATACATATTATGACGCGTCGGTGATGATAATCACATTCGTGCTTACAGGCCGCATCTTGGAGGAAAGGGCCAAGAAGATCACCGCCTCTGCCATACGTGCGCTGATGGGGCTTGCGCCTAAGACGGCCCATCTTGTTAACGGCGACGAGGTTGTCGACGTGCCCATCTCCACGCTTGAGCGCGGAGACATAATAGAGATACGTAGCGGAGAGAAGGTGCCGGTAGACGGAATAGTGACCTCGGGCGAGGCTTACATAGACGAGAGCATGATTACCGGCGAGCCTACGCCGGCGTTGAGGAATAACGGCTACAAGGTGTATGCCGGCACCATAGTGAAGCAGGGCAACCTGCGGTTTTGCGCCCGCGAGGTGGGAGCAGGCACCATGCTCGCCCAGATAATAAAGACGGTGCAGGAGGCTCAGGGCAGCAAGGCTCCCGTGCAGCGCGTGGTGGACAAGATCGCGCTCGTGTTCGTACCGGTAGTGCTGGGAATTTCGGTATTAACGTTTGTCTTATGGTATGCCGTAGGAGGCGGTGACATGTTGCCGCGTGCCGTCCTCTCGGCCGTGTCGGTGCTCGTCATTGCCTGTCCGTGCGCCCTCGGGCTTGCTACGCCCACGGCACTCATGGTGGGCATAGGCAAGGCCGCGCGTCAGAATATACTGATAAAAGACGCGGCCGCCCTTGAGGACATTCGTAAGATTGACGCTCTCGTGATAGATAAGACCGGCACGCTGACCGTGCCGAACAAGGATGTAGACTTCACTAAGGCCGACGGCCTTTCGCTTGACGAGCGGGAGACGTTGAAGCCGCATGCGCGCGAGGCTATGGAGGCTCTGCAGCGTGAAGGTATAGAGGTCTACATGATGAGCGGAGACAAGGACGAGGCCGCACGGTATTGGGCCGATAAGGCCGGCATACGCCATTACCGTAGTAAGGTTATGCCTCAGGATAAGGAGGACATGGTTCGGCGGTTGCAGTCTGAGGGTAAGCACGTGGCTATGGTGGGCGATGGGATAAACGACACGCAGGCCCTTGCTGCGGCGGACGTGAGCATTGCCATGGGTAAAGGCACCGACATCGCAATGGACGTGGCACAAGTAACCCTGATGGGCACAGACTTGAGGCGCATCCCTGACGCAATAAAGTTGTCGCGTAGCACGGTTGCCATGATAAGGCAAAACCTGTTTTGGGCGTTTATTTACAATGTCGTCTGTATTCCGCTTGCGGCCGGACTGCCGTATGCCTTCGGCATGCATTGGCAGATTACTCCGATGTTTGCAAGCGCGCTTATGGCCTTTTCGAGCATAAGTGTCGTGCTTAACAGTCTAAGGTTGAATTTAATTCATAATGCATAATGCACAATTCATAATGCACAATGACAAGATTATTTAGATGTGTTATTTATTGGTGATTGTGCATTGTGCATTGTGAATTGTGCATTGTTTTAAGGTCTTTTCTCCGTCTCAACGGTTACTTGGATGCTGAATTGTGGATTGAAATTGTATTTTATTGCCGCTCCTATGCGGTCGCCTATGCGACTCATGTCGTAAAGAGGCATGGGCATGCTTTTATTTACGAGCGACTTTTGGCCGAATATGTAGCCTTCCCAATGCTCGTTGAATTTATATCCGAGTACGGCGTTAAGCCCTGCGTCACGATAAGCATCGTGAGACCAATAAAGGTTGTTCATGTACCCTCCTACGGCGAACGACAACTTATCGGTTATCGGTACGGCATACATCGCGGCTATGTTTTGGGTGAATCCTGCACCCTTCCACGGGCTGTCGCCGAATGTCGCGAACACAGAAGCACCGAGGCTGACGTTCAGGCCTTTATGCAGTTCCCAATCGTAAAGGCCGAACCAGTCGTAAGGATACATGTTGATATAAGTCTGACCGAAACGATTTAGCAAGGGCAGGTGCAATGTGTCTTCCGGTGCTAACGCTTCGCCGCGATATCCGTCATAGACGTACATGTCGGTAGCTTCATCGCCGCTGCCTATTATTGTCGGTTCGGTTGGCATAGTGTTTATTGTCGAAGAGTCTGTCAGGGCCGTGCCTGTTTTCACTTCTTGTGCCATAATAATGGAGCAAGAGACATACATGATAAGTAATAACGCAAATCTTTTCATCGGTGGCAAATATAGTCTTTACATGCGGTAAATGCAAAGGCACAAGCATGTTTTTTGTTTAAATTATCCATATTTGCTCCGGCTTTAAGATAAATTTGTATTTGCCGGTATTCATGATTACCGCAGGATGAGAATAATCCGCAGGACTATTGCCGTGGGTTATAGGTTGTTAAGTTTCCTTAGTAATATCTTGTTCAGCGCCTGTATGTGCCTGTTCTGCTTGTTCTTGTCGGCACGCACGTTCATTATGTCGTTGAAAAATACGCTGAACGCCGTCTGCATCATGCTTGGTTGGCGTTTCTCTTTTTGAGCGTATGGATTTACGATGATCTTTATCCCTTTGTTTACCACTGAAATATCGACGTCGGCATCCGTCATTACGGGTTCTCCGTCATAGTGGATGAATCCGGCTTTCTCCCTGTGCACGTGTATGTGCTTAGTCTTAAATGTTTTTATTTTAGAGTTCTTGTCAAGCGTCTTATTGAACATGTCGATGCTGATCTGCGGAGCTTCGAGCATGTCGAACGGTTCTATTATGGTTACGTCAAGCAGTCCGTCGCTCATTGAAGCCTGAGGGGCGATGTAGGCGTTGTTGCCGTACTGCGAAGCATTGGCGCATGATAAGAGAAACGCCCTATAAAGCGACGTACCGTTGTCGTCTTTTATCTCGTATGTCTCAGGCTTGTACTTGAGACCTTCACGCAGTATGTTCTCAAGATAAGTTACGGGGCCGCGCTTGCCGGCCTCGGCGAATTTCATGCTTATGAATGCGTCGAAGCCCATGCCGCATGTGCAGAAAAAAGGTATGTTGTTGATCAGGCCGTAGTCAAGGTCGTGTACGGTGTGCTTGTTTATTATCTCAACGGCTTTTTGCATGTCCAGCGGCAGCATGAGATGGCGCGCCAAACCGTTACCCGACCCGCACGGCAGTATGCCGAGAGCCGTGTCGGAATGCACTATCGCCTTTGCCACTTCGTTTACGGTGCCGTCACCTCCTACTGCGACGACTACGTCGCAGCCGTCGTTTTTAGCGTTCGTGGCAATCTCGTAAGCATGTCCGCAATAATTGGTCTGCATAATTGAAAAGTCATAATACTCCTTGTCGAGCACTTTCTCGATTATTCTTGGAATCCCTGCTTTCCTTGCAGTCCCGGAAATGGGGTTCATTATGAATATTATTTTTTTCTTCCCAATCATTGTTTTGCAAAAGTAATAATATTTGATATAATTCCTTTTGCGGCATAGTAATATTTTTGCTTTTAAAATACTTTTCTACTTTTTTTCTTAGCATTTTCGCATTTTTTTGTATCTTTGCAGCCTGATTTGGAAAATTGAAAGTCGGTGAGGGCGAATGGATGCATGTTTGATGACAAGCTCTTATACCTAAAGCCCCTCGGCCTAAACCTACACCTATTATTATATAATATGGGACTATTACAAGAAAGATACAAGAATTACCGTGAGCCGCAGAAGTTCATGGAAGCAGGTGTTTATCCTTATTTCCGCGAGATAACGGGCAAACAAGGCACAGAGGTGCAAATGGAAGGACACAAGGTGCTGATGTTTGGTTCAAACGCTTATACCGGTCTTACGGGCGATCCTCGTGTCGAGGCTGCGGCAAAGGCTGCATTGGATAAGTATGGCACGGGATGTGCCGGTAGCCGATTCTTGAACGGAACCCTTGACTTGCATGTAAAGTTGGAAAAGGAGCTTGCTGAATTTGAGCATAAAGACGAAGCTTTATGCTTTTCGACGGGATTTTCTGTTAACGCCGGAGTGTTGGCCGTTGTTTGCGGGCGCGAGGATTACATTATTTGTGACGATCGTGACCATGCAAGCATCGTGGACGGACGCCGTCTTTCATTTGCTACATGCTTGAAGTATAAGCATAATGACATGGAAGACCTTGAGAAGCAGTTGCAGAAATGCCGCCCCGAGTCGATTAAGCTGATTGTAGTCGACGGTGTTTTCTCAATGGAGGGTGACTTGGCCAATCTGCCTGAGATAGTTCGGCTGAAGAAGAAATACAATGCTTCGCTAATGGTTGACGAAGCCCATGGACTTGGAGTGTTCGGCAAAGAGGGCAGGGGCGTATGCGATCATTTCGGAGTGACCGACGATGTTGACTTGATAATGGGAACTTTCTCCAAGAGTCTTGCAAGCATCGGAGGATTCATCGCTGGAGACAAGGATACGATTAATTATTTACGGCATACATGCCGCACTTATATATTCAGTGCTTCAAATACGCCTGCGGCGACGGCAGCTGCAATGGAAGCCCTGCATATCATAAAGAACGAACCTGAACGTATCGAACGTTTGTGGAAGGTTACAAACTATGCCCTGAAGCGCTTCAAGGAGGAAGGTTTTGAGATCGGTGATACAGAAAGCCCGATAATACCTTTGTACGTGCGTGATGTGGACAAGACGTTCTTGGTAACTAAGTTGGCATTTGACGCTGGGGTCTTTATCAATCCGGTGATACCTCCTGCTTGTGCGCCGCAAGACACTTTGGTGCGTTTTGCCCTGATGGCCACACATACTCAAGAGCAGGTTGAGCGTGGAGTGCAAGCCTTGAAAAAGATATTTAAAGAGCAGAACATAATTAAATAAGTAAATAAAAACTTGCAGGTTAAATATAAAAAGCGTACCTTTGCGGTCGCAAAATCGTGAAGTATGCTTTGCGGGGTGTAGCGCAGCCCGGTAGCGCGCCTGGTTTGGGACCAGGTGGTCGCAGGTTCGAATCCTGTCGCCCCGACGAATTTAGGGATTATATCACTAATGTGGTATATTCCCTTTTTTGTTGATTAGTTCTATTTTTTTATTATGACATGTGTAATTATAAGTTATTATCGTTGATATTGTTGATTTGCATTTTCAATACGGTTAATGCGCAGACGAAGTTTATCCGTGAATGCAGGCAAAGGGAATTCCGTCGTACTGTTCCGGCCGGTAATTACAGCGGTATAGCTCATATTGTGGACGATAAGTATGCGGTGGTCTCGGATAAGTCTCCAAACGACGGCTTTTATGTTTTTACTATAAAGGTTGATTCCGTGACCGGCGAGTTGATTGATGTCAAGAACGACGGCTTTAGAGGTGACAGTTTATGTTGCGGTGATTGTGAAGGCATAGCCTATTGTCCGAATACGTCTACGTTTTTTATCAGTAGGGAGGCGGATGCGTCTATTGTAGAATACGATTATGATGGTAAGTTAACAGGTCGGCGGCTCAATGTCCCGCATATTTATAAGAACGGTATGGGGAATTATGGTTTTGAGTCGTTGGCGTATGATGTACAAGCAGGATTGTTTTGGACGATAAGTGAAAGTACCTTAAGTTGTGACGGCGAGCAAGCTACATCATTAAATGGTGTAAGTAATAAGTTAAGATTGCAGTCGTTCGACATTGATTTACAACCGAAGGCACAATATGCTTATCTGATGGATTCTCCTACGGCGCATTCAAAATCAAGCGAGTATGCGATGGGGGTAAGCGAGGTCTTGGCTTTAGGAAATGGTAGTTTGCTCGTGTTGGAACGTGAGTTTTTCGTACCAAATTCAAAGATTGGGGCATTTGTCCGCTGTAATTTGTATGAAGTCGTGCCGAAAGATGAATATGCAATAACGGAAGACGAGGCTTTGACCGACGGCACAATGTTTCTTCCCAAGCATCTGATATGCTCGTTTGTAACGAATTTTAAACTGTTTGATAGATCAATTGCAAATTATGAAGGAATGTGTTTGGGGCCAACGTTGGTTGACGGCAGTAAGACCGTAATCCTTGTTAGTGATTCTCAAAACCAGTATGCCCGCGTATTGAAAGATTGGTTTAAGACAATCGTAATAAGATATTGAGCAATTTGTCAAAAGCGTCAAAATGGAGAGTTCGTTAATAAGACGAATCCTTCCATTTTGACATTCCTCATTTATGTTATCAGTATTGCCTTAATGCGGCGAGCAGTTCGTTGTTTTCGCTTTTGCTGCCTATGGTTATTCTAAGGCAATTGTCGCAGAGGGTCGTTCGCGTCCTGTTCCTTACTATTATTCCCTTACTTTTTAAATAGTCGTAAACAGCATGGGCGTCGTCCATTTTTACGAGTAGGAAGTTAGCGTCGGAAGTGAATACCTTCTCGCAGAAAGGTAATAGCTTTAAAGCGTCTATCATGCGGCTCTTTTCAAGCAATATCGTTCTTACCCATTTATCGATGTGGTACGGATCTTTCAGTGTTTCAAGGGCTTGCTTTTGTGTCAGAGAGTTTACGTTGTATGGATATTTTACCTTATTGAATATGTCTATGATGTCTTTGTGCGCAAAGGCCATGCCTAAACGTATGGCGGCGCATCCCCAACTTTTGCTAAATGTGTTGAGTATCACTAAGTTGGGATATTTGTCTAATTCAAGGCGTAACGGACGTTCACTTGAAAAGTCTGAGTATGCCTCGTCTACAATGACCAAACCGTCGAACCCCTCAATGGTTTTAATTATTTCGTCTCTGTCTATGTTGTTTCCCGTAGGGTTATTGGGCGAGCATATCCATATCAGTTTAGTATTCGCGTCGCATGCTTCCAATAATCTTTCAGCCTTTGTCTGAAAGTTGTCGTCGAGAGGTACGGGGCGATACTCCACATCGTTAATGTCGGCGCAGACTTTATACATGCCGTAAGTTGGTTCGATGGCTACGGTATTGTCTATGCCGGGCTGTGCGAAACAACGGTATAGCAGGTCTATTGCCTCGTCAGAGCCGTTACCTAAAAATATTTGTCCCGGTTTTACGCCTTTTATCCGTGCCAGTTTATCTTTCAATTCCCTTTGTGCCGGATCAGGATATCGATTCAGGGGCGCGTTGTATGGATTCTCATTTGCATCAAGGAATACTTTGGCTTCGCTTCCGCCATATTCGTCTCTTGCGCTGCTATACGGACTCAGTTTCCAAATGTTAGGACGTGTCAGTTGTATTAATGGTTTCATTTCCGTTAGTTTGCTATGTGTGTGATGTTCGTTGCCGTTATAAATTCAGTCCTTGAGCCTTAGCGTCATTGCGTACTTGTGTGCAATGAGCTTTTCATGTTCGGCCATTGTCTCTACGGCATGCCCGATATTTCTTATTCCTTCTTTTGTAATATGTTGGAATGTAATCTTGCGGTTGAAACTGTCAAGATTCACTCCGTTAAACGCAGTAGCATAGCCGTGAGTCGGCAGTGTGTGGTTGGTTCCGCTGGCATAATCGCCCGCACTTTCACAAGAGTACTTCCCGAGAAACACACTCCCGGCGTTGACTACTTTTTGGGCCAATCGGTCGTAGTCTGATGTGGATATTATCAAATGCTCGGGGGCGTACATGTTGCTTAGCTCCATTGCGTCGTTCTTGTCTTTTACAACTATGAGCTTACTGTTAGCAAGTGATTGTTCGGCAGTTTCCCTGCGTGGAATCATTGCCAACTGCGAATCTATCTCATGCCTCACGTCGGCTAAGGTCTTTTCCGACGTTGTAATAAGGACAACCTGCGAGTCCGTTCCGTGTTCGGCTTGCGACAACAGGTCGGCTGCCACAAAGGCGGGATTGCTTGTCTCGTCGGCAATGACGCATACTTCCGACGGGCCAGCCGGCATGTCGATGGCTACGTCGTGAACGGATACGATTTGTTTTGCCGCCATGACGAAACTGTTGCCGGGCCCGAATATCTTATATACTTTAGGGATGCTCTCGGTGCCGTAGGCCATTGCGCCTATTGCCTGCACGCCTCCGGCATTGAATATCTTGCTCACTCCTGCAATTTTCGCGGCGGCCAATATGGCAGGGTTTATCTTTCCGTCACAAGACGGAGGAGTGCACAGCACGATCTCGTCGCATCCTGCAATTTTTGCCGGGGCAGCCAGCATGAGCACCGTGCTGAACAGCGGGGCCGTGCCTCCGGGTACGTATAGTCCAACCTTCTCGATAGGTACGCTTACCTGCCAACATGTTACTCCGGGCTGAGTCTCAACCTTTTGCGTTCCCATGCGTTGGGCGGCATGAAACTTGCAGATGTTACCATGTGCCAATACCAACGCGTCATAAAGCTCTTTCGGTATCAGGTTTACTGATTCGTCGATTTCCTTTTGTTCCACCATGAGGCTGTCGAGCCGCACATGGTCGAACCGTTCTTCGTATTTTCTTACGGCTTGGTCGCCGTTGTCCTTAACGTCGGCAAGTATGCTCTTCACCGTCGCTTCAAGTTTGCTTGTGTCCGTCCGCGGCCGTCTTATGATTTCCGGCCATAGGCTGCGTGGCGGATATTCGTATGTTTTCATGTTTTTATCGATATGTATGTTCCTGACGGTAATCTGTTTGTCAGTACTTATGGTTAAACGGTTTACAAAATCATTTTTTCTATCGGTGTGACCAATATGCCTTGCGCTCCCATGTCCTTGAGCCTGCCTATGATTTCCCAAAAGCGTTTTTCGTCAAGAACGGTGTGCACCGAGCACCACTCTTCGTCTGCAAGTGGAATCACCGTAGGGCTTTTCAGGCCCGGTAACACGCTGATTATCTCGTCAAGACGGGCTTTGGGAGCGTTCATTCTGACATATTTCTTGTCTTCCGCGTTGCGCACGGCATCTATCCTGAACAACATCTCGCTTAGTATCTTACGCTTGTCTCCGTCAAGTTGCTTGTTGGCAATGAGCACGGCCTCGCTCTCCATTACGGTCTCAACTTCTTTCAGGTTGTTGCTTACAAGAGTGGAACCGCTGCTTACAATGTCGAATATTCCGTCGGCAAGCCCTATGCCCGGACTTATCTCCACGCTTCCCGTTATCACGTGGATTCCGGCTTGTATGTCATTCTTCTTGAGATACTTTCTTAGTATCACGGGGTACGACGTCGCAATCTTTTTACCCTCAAACCATCTCGGACCGTCGTATTCTTCGTATTTCGGTATGGCGAGCGAAAGGCGGCACCTGCCGAACCCCAACCTCATAATAATGTCCGCCTCTTCGTCTTTTTCGGCAAATTCGTTTTCGCCAACAATGCCTATGTCGGCCACTCCGGCAGCTACGCTTTGCGGAATGTCGTCGTCACGTAAGTAGAGCACCTCGAGCGGAAAGTTGGATGCCTGTACAAGCAAGGTGCGTTTGCTTGAATTTATTTTTATGTCAGCCTCGGCAAGCAAGCTCATAGTGTCTTCGTAGAGACGGCCTTTGGATTGTACTGCTATGCGTAACATATTGATAAATTTATTAAAATGTTTGGCAAAAGTACGTTTTTCTAAGCATATTTGCAAGAATTGTTGTATTTTTGTACCAAATTTAATTCCGGCAACAGCCTTTTATCTACATTCTGAAAGCAATAAAGTGCTTTTATGTGTAAAAGAGTCTTATATGTATATGATAAGTAATGTCAAAGTGAAACCGACGTGCGTGAGTTTGTTTCATTTTGTATTAGTGTTGTTTGGCGTGATTCTTGCGTCGTCTTGTTCTAATGATAAGAAGGAAAAGATTGTCACGCCGTGGGGTGAAGTAGGCGTTGACTCGATTCCTCACGACGACGATTTCACCGTCGGCGACATTGTAAACAACGGCGAACTGATCATATTGACGATGTCGGGGCCTGAGACGTATTATGATTACCGTGGCCGCGGCATGGGCACCCAATACCTGCTCTGTGAGAAGTTTGCCGATAAGCTCGGCGTTTCCATACGTGTGGAGTTGTGTAAGGATACGGCCGAGATGGTCTCGCGCCTTGAGAACGGTGATGCCGACTTGATTGCTTTTCCCCTGCCTAAGGACATTAAAGAACGTAAGAAACTGCTGTTTTGCGGCGCGGGCATCGATTCGCTCGGCGTGCAGTGGGCCGTGGCTGCCGACAACAAGGAGCTGGCTGACAGCCTTAACGCCTGGTTTAAGCCGTCGATGTTTGCACAGGTAAGGGACGAGGAGAAATACATTTTCTCTTCGCGCAGCGTAAGGCGTCATGTCTACTCACCATTCCTGAACAAGGCAGGCGGTGTGATATCACGTTACGACCATTTGTTTAAGAAGTATGCACCAGCTGCGCGGTGGGACTGGAGGCTCATGGCGGCACAATGCTATCAGGAGTCGTGCTTCGACCCACGCGCCAAGTCGTGGGCGGGTGCGTGCGGACTTATGCAGATAATGCCCTCCACCGCCGACCATCTTGGGCTACCACGCTCGTCGATATACGACCCCGAGCTGAACGTCAGGGCGGCTGCCGATTACATACGTGAGCTTACTGGCTATTTCCGCAGCGTGCAAAACGCCGAGGAACGCCGCTTGTTCGTCCTTGCGGCTTATAACGGCGGATATTTCCACATACAAGACGCAATGGTGCTGGCCCGCAAGAACGGTAAGAATCCTAACCGCTGGCGCGACGTTGCCTATTACGTGCTGGCGTTGGAGAATCCCCGGTTTTATAACGACCCCGTAGTGAAATACGGGTATATGCGCGGCTCTGAGACCGTTGGCTATGTAGACCGCATACGTCAACGTTACGCCCAATACCGAGGGGTGCCCTACGGCGGGGCTTCGGTCAAGGGATGGGACGGCGGCACAGGCCAGGCTCCTACTGACCCCGTAAGCCCATTTACGCCGAGGAAGGCTAAGAAGAAACACCGTTTCCATATCTGACATGGCGCGTAACGGTAAGACAATAACACCCAAAACAAGAAAATCAAAAATAAATGGCAGACATAAAAGATTACTTTTACGACTATGCTGATAAAAGGATAGCCGTATTGCTTTCTGGCGGAGTGGACAGCTCGGTCGTAGTATATGAGTTTGCACGATTGGGGCTGCACCCTGATTGTTTTTATATAAAGATTGGTCCGGAAGAGGCCGAGGAGTGGGACTGCTCAAGCGAGGAAGACCTCGAGATGGCTACCGCCGTAGCGGCAAAGTACGGTTGCAGGCTACAGGTGGTAGACTGCCATAAGGAATATTGGCAGCAAGTGACGAAGTACACTATGGACAAGGTGCGCGCCGGATACACGCCTAATCCCGACGTGATGTGTAACAGGCTGATAAAGTTCGGCGCCTTTGACGAGAAGGTAGGGCATGATTACGACCTTATAGCTACGGGCCATTATGCATGCACGGAGACGATAGACGGCGAGAAATGGTTGGCCACGAGCCCCGATCCCGTGAAAGACCAGACCGACTTTCTTGCGCAGATATACGACTGGCAGTTGCGCAAGGCGGTGTTCCCGATAGGGAGGTATATGAAGGAGGAAGTGCGTGCCATAGCCGAGCGCGAACATCTTGTAAACGCCAAGCGTAAGGACAGCCAGGGCATTTGCTTCTTGGGCAAGATAAATTATAATGATTACATCCGCCGCTATCTGGGAGAAAATCCGGGCGACGTGCTCGAATTTGAGACTGGGCGCAAGATAGGCACCCATCGTGGACTGTGGTTTCACACCATAGGGCAGCGCCACGGCCTCGGCTTCGGCGGTGGCCCGTGGTATGCCGTAAAGAAAGACATGGCCGCCAACGTGCTTTTCGTAAGCAAGGGCTATGAGCCGTTGACGGCTTATAAGAAAGACTTCAAGATACACGACTTTAATTTCCTTACGCGTAATCCGTGGGCCGGCGAGCCGTCGGTGAGGGTTACGTTTAAGATACGTCATACGCCCGAGTTTCATAACGCAACGCTTGAGACGCTTGGCCCAGGCTCGTTTTACATACATTCCGACGACCTGATACAAGGCGTTGCCCCGGGACAGTTTTGCGTTATTTACGACGAACGGCATCATCTATGCATCGGCAGCGGAGAGATTTTCTGCTGATGTATGGGCGTAATCGTGTTTAATGTGTAAAAAACAGTGCTTCAATAAGTTGTAATATGATACCTTTTGCAGCGCGAAAGGTATCATATTACCGCACAAAAGGCGGCGTTCGGGAGCGTAAAAGGTTGCCGATGAGCATGCCCCGTCTAAATAAGGAGAAACATTAGTGTTGAGATTCGTTGTAATACTCATATTCGCATGCTCGACATCGGCCATTTCGCCGTTGGCGGCGCAGCAACGTGAGTGGGAACAATATTTATACCAGCTCGGCGAGCTTGAGGATGCCAAGACTGAAGAGTCGGAGTATTATTTCGACATGTTGTGTGACTTGGAGAAGAATCCGATGAACATCAACACCGCTACGCGTGAGGAGCTGGAGCAACTGCCCTTCCTGAAGGCAAAGGACGTAGAGGACATCAGCGAATATCTTTACCGCTACGGGCCTATGAAATCGCTTGGAGAGCTAGCCATGATAAGAGACTTGGATTATTTCAAGCGTCGCTTGTTGTTCTATTTCACGTATGCAGGAAGGGTGGAGGAGAGAAAGTTCCCGAAGTTAAGCAACATCGTGAAATACGGGGAACACGACATAATTGGTACGGCAAAGGTGCCGTTTTACGAGCGCAGGGGCGACCGTGAAGGCTACTTGGGGTATCAGTACAAGCATAGCGTGAGATACGATTTCACGTATGGTAGTTACGTCAGGCTCGGCTTCTTAGGCTCTCAGGATGCGGGAGAGCCGTTTTTCGCCGGAAGGAACAAGGCCGGATACGACTTCTATTCATTTTATCTCGTGCTGAAGAAGCTCGGACGCGTCAAGACCCTCGCGCTGGGACGCTACCGCGTAAAGTTCGGCATGGGACTTGTGATAAACAATAATTTCGGTTTCGGCAAGTTGTCAACCCTTTCTTCGTTGGGGCGCGGCGGCAGCAATATCCGTCCGCATTCGTCGCGCTCCGACGCCAACTACCTGCAGGGCGCGGCGGCTACGGTCAACGTGGGCACGGGCCTTGACGTGAGCGCTTTTGTGTCATACCGCAAGTTTGACGCTACGTTGAACGACGACGACGGCACAATCTCAACGATACTTGACGACGGCTATCATCGCACTGAGACGGAGATGGCCAAGAAAAATAACTCCTCACAGTTTGTAGCCGGCGGCAATATTGATTATAGGTATAAGGGCTTTTACGTAGGTTTGACGGGTGTTGCCGTCTCACTCGACAGGGAACTGAAGCCTAAGACCGATGCCGTGTATCGGCGTCATTATGCCAATGGTAGTAACTTTTACAACGTAGGCGTAAATTACGGATACACAGGTCACAGGCTCTCGGTAAGCGGCGAGACGGCTACAGGTGGATGCAACGCCATAGCTACGATTAATACCGTAAGTTACGGCTTGACCGACAATCTCGACTTGATGGCCTTGCAACGCTTTTATTCGTTCAGGTATTATTCCCTCTTGGCTGAAAGTTTCAGCGACGGCGGGGCCGTGCAGAACGAGAGCGGCGTGTACGTAGGCCTGTCGTGGCGGCCTGTGCCGGAGCTGAGCGTCATGACTTATTCAGACTTTGCCTATTTCGCATGGCCAAAGTATCAGGCGGCTCGCAGCTCGCGGTCGTTTGACAACCTGGTCCAGGCAGTGTATAAGCGTGGCAAGTGGAATTATTCGTTACGCTACCGCCTTAGGAACAGGGAGCGTGACAACGCTTCAAAAAGCGGACTGGTGTTTAAGACTGAGTATCGCGGACGCCTTGCCGTAGCTTATGATGGCGGAATGTGGACGGGCAAGACCCAGGCCGATCTCGCTTATTCGCTGTATAAGGCCGGTAGCTTCGGCTGGATGATAACCCAAAACGTCGGCCTGAACGTGAGCCGCTTGTTCAGTGCTACGGCTGCGTTGGGATATTTCGATACCGACGGTTACGACAGTCGGCTGTATGCCTATGAACGTGGAATGGTGTATTCGTTTTCGTCTCCGGCGTATTTCGGCAACGGCGTAAGGTTGGCTTTCATGGCAACCTCGGATTTCTCTGACAAGGTATCGGTGGCATTAAAGGTTGGTACCACCAAATATTTCGACCGTGACAAGATTGGTTCGGGCTATCAGGAGATTGCCCATTCGTCGGCCACCGACCTTGAAGTGCAGCTCAGGCTGCGCTTGTGACGGCCGTGTGGATAGAAACGGACGAGGTGCGACCAATACCGGAATGGCCACACCTCGTCTGTTTGGTTTGTTGTCGTTATGTTGTTACCTGATTCTGTCGGCCGCACGCACAAGTGCTTCGTCGGCGAGAATGGCCTTTCTTGCCATGAAATACAGGATGAACGCTATTGCAGGGAGAATAGCCGTGAATGAGAAGCTGAAATCGCCCAAGTCTCCGCTGAGGCTGGCTGCTGACATTGCGTAGACCACGTACCAGCCTACTACGAGGAGCATGTTGAACATGCAATACCTGCTCTGCGTGATGCGGTTGTGGTAAGAGAATACGGCTATCAGGGCTATCGGGCAGGTTACCAGTAGTATGGCGAAGAGTGCCCACACCGAGAAGTCGTGGCTGCCGTCAGGCATGTTTATCCAAAGATTGTACATGTCTGCGCCGCCTGCAGGCGCTCCCCCCATGCCGTTGAAGCCGCCTATCGGCAGGCAGAGGCATACTACGGTGAGTATCACGGCCACCAAGAGGAATACCGTTTGCTTGCGCTGTATCATTGTGCTTCCTTTTGGTTGTCCTTCTGGGTGTCGCGCCAGTAGATGTTGCCGTCTATGAACTCTTGCGTGGCGAGCAGCGTGGGCTTGGGCAGCTTCTCGTAATATCTCGATATTTCTATCTGCTCCCTGTTCTCGAACACTTCCTCCAAACTGTCGTTGTATGAGGCGAACTCGGCAAGTTTCTTGCTCAGGTCTTGCTTTATTTCCACCGAAATCTGGTTGGCGCGCTTTGATATTATGGCCACGCTCTCATAGATGTTGCCGGTGTCCTTGCACAAGTCCATGATGTTGCGGGTAACGGTGTTGGTCGGGGCTTTTGATTTCTTATAATCCATGTCGTTTTGCTTAAGTGTTATGTTGTTTGTAATTATTCTTTTGTGTATTTCTTGCACGACTTGATGTATTTCTCGGCCAGCTGCTTGTTTTCCGATTCAGGATACTCGTTGATGAATCCGTAGCATTCGTCTTCGGCGTCTCGGTACCTGTCGAGCTTCTTTTCCTCAACGCTCTGCTCGGCCAGCTCAAACTTGCTTTTCATTATCAGCAGGGCGAACTCCTCGCGCTTCGAGTTGTACGGATAGTCGTTGATGGCGTTTTGGGCGGTTATTATGCACGCTTCGTAATTGCTGCCGCCGCTGGTGCAATTGCCGAAGTATGTGCCGAGGTTGTAATACAGCCTTGCCGAGTAGAGCTCTTTCGTTATCAGCTTGTCCTGCAGCTCGAACAGCCGCTTCTGCGCCGTGTCCTTAAGCCTTGCCTCGGGATAGATGTCAAGATACTCTTGGAAGGCCGACAGGGCGTTGACCGTCTGCGTCTGGTCGAGCCTCGGCTCGGGAGTGCTCATGTAGAGGCTCTCGCCGATGTAAAACGAGGCCGTCTCGGCGTAGATGCCCTTGGGGTACGACTGGCGGTATTTCTTGAACGTCATGGCCGCTCCCTCGTAGTCTCGGTCGCAATACTGCGCCATGGCGAGCATGTAGAGGCTTTCTTCAGCGTTGTCGGTGCCCTTCTGTATGGTCACCAGCTCCTGCAGCAGCGAAATGGCTTGTGCGTACTTGCCGTTTGCAAAGCATTCCTTTGCAAACTCGTATTTGTAAGCGTAGTCTTGCGACTTGTAAACTTGGTTGAACTCGTGGGCGCATCCTGAAAAGAAAACGGCTGCCGATATCGGAATGAGAATACTCTTTATCTTCATAGATTCATAAAAAAACGCTGCATTCGGCTGCAAAAATAAGCATTATTCCAATAAGAGGCAAGGTTTTGGCTTCATTTTTAAGAAAAAATCATTGTTACGCGCTCTTATTTGTATGTTATTTGTATTTTTGCATGATATTAGCAGACGTGTTTTCAGTTGTCAACTGATTACTTGTCACTGAACAACTTGTCAACTATAAAAATGGGTAAGTTCAAACTTGTTTCCGAATACAAGCCTACCGGCGACCAGCCGGAGGCCATCAAACAGCTCGCCGACGGCATAGCGGCTGGCGAGAAGGCGCAGGTGCTATTAGGCGTCACAGGGTCGGGCAAGACGTTCACCATAGCCAATGTCATAGCCGCAGCCGGCAAGCCCACGCTCATACTGAGCCACAACAAGACGCTGGCCGCCCAGCTGTACGGCGAGATGAAGACCTTCTTCCCCGACAACGCGGTTGAGTATTACGTGTCATATTACGACTATTATCAGCCCGAGGCTTACTTGCCGCAGACCGACACATACATAGAGAAAGACCTTGCCATCAACGACGAGATCGACCGCCTGCGCCTTTCGGCCGTGTCTTCGCTGCTGTCGGGGCGAAAGGACGTGGTTGTGGTCTCGTCTGTATCGTGCATTTACGGCATGGGCGGCCCCGTAGAGATGGCTAAGAGCGTCATCTCTTTCAGTCGCGGGCGCAAGCTCGACCGCAACATCTTCTTGCGCAGCCTCGTGGGCGCGTTATATGTAAGGAACGACATAGAGTTGAAGCGCGGCTGCTTCCGAGTGAAGGGCGACACGGTCGACGTGTTCCCGGCCTACGGCGAGCACGTGGTGAGGGTGACCTTCTGGGACGACGAGATAGACTCAATAGACGAGCTCGATGCCGTAAGCTACCACCGCTTGGCTTCGTTTGACAGCTACAGCATATATCCGGCTAACCTCTTCGTCACGTCGAAGGAACAGACCGAGAGGGCCGTGCGCGCCATACAAGACGACCTGACGGCGCAGATTGCCTACTTCGAGGATCAGGGCGAAGCCGTCAAGGCGCAGCGCATTAAGGAGCGCGTGGAATACGACATGGAGATGATCAAGGAGCTGGGCCACTGCTCGGGCATAGAGAACTACTCGCGCTACTTCGACGGCCGTCAGCCCGGACAGAAACCCTACTGCCTGCTCGACTTCTTCCCGAAAGATTATCTCCTCGTGATAGACGAGAGCCACGTCAGCGTGCCGCAGATAAGCGCCATGTACGGAGGCGACAGGGCGCGCAAGCGCAATCTCGTGGAATACGGCTTCCGCCTGCCCGCCGCCTATGACAACCGCCCGTTGACCTTCGACGAGTTCCGCTCGATGGTCAACCAAGTGATCTACGTGTCGGCCACCCCTGCCGACTACGAACTCTCCGAGGCCGGGGGCGTGGTGGTGGAGCAGGTGATACGCCCCACCGGGCTGCTCGACCCCGAGATAGAGGTGCGCCCGAGCGAAAACCAAATTGACGACCTCATGGAAGAGATCATCTCCCGAAACGAGCGCGGCGGTCGCACGCTCGTCACCACGCTGACCAAGCGCATGGCCGAGGAGCTGACCGAATATCTACTCGACCACGGCGTGAAGGCTGCTTACATACACAGCGACGTGGCCACGCTCGACCGCATCAAAATAATGAACGACCTGCGCTCGGGTGTCTACGACGTGCTAGTAGGCGTCAACCTTCTGCGCGAGGGGCTCGACCTGCCCGAAGTGTCGCTCGTGGCCATACTCGACGCCGACAAGGAAGGCTTCCTGCGCTCGCACCGCTCGCTCACGCAGACGGCGGGGCGCGCCGCCCGCAACGTTGACGGAAAGGTGATAATGTATGCCGACCGCGTGACGGCAAGCATGCAAGCCACAATAGACGAGACCGCCCGTCGCCGCGCAAAGCAGCTGCGCTATAACGAGCAGCACCACATAGTGCCGCGTCAGGTAGTCAAAGGCATCAGGCTCGGCGGTTTAAGCCCCGCCGCTGCTCCAGAGAAGCCGGCCGCCAAAGTCTACAAGCCTTACATCGAGGAGGAGCACGCAGCCTTCGCCGCCGACCCCGTAATAAGCACCATGAGTCGCGCACAGCTCGAGAAGAGCATCGAGAATACCCGTCGCATGATGAAGAAGGCCGCAAAAGACATGGACTTTCTCCAGGCTGCCCAATACCGCGACGAGCTGGTCAAGCTGGAAGATCTTTTAAAGAATTTATAAATAGGGGAAGTTAAGGAATTTAAAGAAGTTATCGTTCGCTACGTTAACTTTGAAGTTAAAACCGTTAGCCCTGTTTCGAGTCAGCCCGATATTTTGACAACGCAAACGGCTTTTAACTTCTCTAACTTCTTTAAATTCTTTAACTCCTAAAAAGAAAAATGTTAAAAAAACGATGTCTACCTATTGATTTTTCATCATTCATCGTTCATTATTCATTTAATATCCGTATCTTTGCGGCAGATATACGGACCGCGCCCGGTTTGATCGGGATACTCATCAATAAAAAAACGAAAACCGGGATGACTTCTCTTGCCAATGGCGGGCCACGATGCCGCAAGGCATAGCCGTAAGGCCGGTGGATTACAAAGGCGGAGAGCTCTCAAATCATATTCAGCTCGGAGTTTTCATCACATCGCCGGGGCGGTCTTTTTAATTCATAATTCACAATGCATAATCGGGTTGCGGTGTGATTGTTTTCCTAACTCTTAACTCTTAACATGTTTTCCGGAATAATAGAAGACACCGCCGTAGTCACGGCGGTAGAGACTGACAGGGGCAACGTGAACCTCACGCTCTGGTGCGCGTTTGCCGACGAATTGTCCATAGACCAAAGCGTATCACACAACGGCGTATGCCTCACGGTGGTAAGTCTCGGCGGCGGCCGCTACACGGTGACGGCCATGCGCGAGACGCTCGAACGCTCAAACCTCGGGCTGCTCAAGCCCGGCGACAAGGTCAACGTAGAGCGCTCCATGCCGATGAACGGCAGGCTCGACGGCCACATCGTGCAAGGCCACGTGGACACCACGGCCCGATGCACGGGCATTGAGGACGCCGATGGCAGCAAGTATTTCACGTTCAGCTATGACTACGACGCAGGCATGGCCCGCTGCGGCTACCTCACTGTAGACAAGGGCAGCGTGGCCGTCAACGGCGTGTCGCTCACAGTGTGCCGTCCTACTGCAGGCACGTTCACCGTGGCCATAATCCCCTACACGCTCGAGCACACCAATTTCGGCACCATGCGCGTAGGCGACACCGTCAACATAGAGTTTGACATCATAGGCAAATATGTGGCAAGGCTCGCCTCCCTAGAGACGGCCGTCGGTTTGTGAATTATTGTTAACGCTCTTGAGCGTTAGTCGGCAAAACGGGCATGCGGCTCTACTAATCAGGGCCGTATGTCCGTTTTAGTTTTCTGTTGCGGCGTTTTTTCCTTACCTTTGCAGGCGTAAAAACATAAGGTAAGAAGATCATGCAAGCAATTAAGCATAAGTTGATTATGGCCTACGTGCTGCTCGTGCCGGCAGGGGCCGCCTTTGCCGAAGGGCACCGTTGGACGTTGGGCGAATGCATAGATTATGCTATGAAGCATAATGCCGACGTGCAGACGGGCGAGCTCTCGGTAACGGCTGCCGGCGAGGACGTCAAGGAAAGTAAGGCCCGGCTGTTCCCGTCGTTGTCGTTTTCAACGACCCATCAAGGCGGTTACGCCCCTTTTGCCGACAGTTCCGACGGCGACAAGGGGCGTTACTCGGGCGACTACGGTCTGAACGCCAGCTGGACGGTATGGAACGGCAACGCCGACCGTAACCGGCTAAAGCAGCAGAAATTAGTGCTGGCGGCAGGAGGAGCTCAACCTCTTGCAGACGGCCAACAGCCTGCAGGAGCAGATACTCCGGCTGTACGTCCAGCTGCTGTACGTCGAGGAGGCGGTGAAGGTAAACGCTCAGATACTCGATATCAGCCGGCAAAACGCCGACCGTGGTGCCGAGATGTATAAGGTAGGCTCGTTGTCGAAGGCCGACCTGTCGCAGCTTGACGCCCAAGTGGCTACCGACGAATACAATTTGGTCAATATGAAGGGGCAATTCGAGGACTACAAACAGCAACTGAAATATCTGCTAAGGCTTGACTACGACGCTGATTTCGACATCGCCGTACCCTCGTCAACCGACGGGCAGGCCCTTGCAGAAGTGCCTTCGGCCTCCACGTTCATAGAGAAGGCATTGGCCTCCCGTCCGGAGATAAGGAATGCGATGCTCGGCATAAACCGCTCCGACGTAAGCCTCGACATCGCTTGCGGCAGGCCGCATGCCAACAATCGGCATTACCGGAGGCATAGGTACGAGCACCGTGACCGGTGCCGGCCAGGCATGGGCCGGCCAGATGAATGGCAACCTCGGGGCAACAATAGGCGTCACGGTGAGCGTGCCGGTATTTGACTGCCGTGAGACGAAGACGTCGGTCAACAAGGCGAAGCTCGACCTGCAGCAGTCACGTATCGAGGCTGAAGACGCCAAGAGCAACCTTGCGCTCACGATACAAGGTTTTCGGATAAGCGCCACGACCAATCAAGAGCGTTTTCGCGCCGCAGCGGCCAGTGTGGAAAGTGCCCAAGACAGCTACGACTTGCTGAGCGAGCAGTTCAGGTTGGGCCTGAAGAACATCGTAGAGCTGACTAACGCCAAGACCGCCCTGCTCGAGGCCCGGCAAAACAGGCTCGAGAGCAAGTACACGGCCATACTCTACCTGCAGTTGTTGAACTTCTACGGCGGCGAAGGCCTTAATTTGGGTTAATGAACAACGAAAAACGTTCTTACAGTTATGAATATGAATAAGAAACGCATAATCATCGCGGCCGCCGTAGCAGCGGCCGCCGTAGCCACAGCTGCCTATCTCGCCATGAGCGGAGGCGGGGGACACAACATGGCGGTAGAGACGGCCGTCGTGGCCGAGGGTGACATCTCGAACAGCGTCACCGCCACGGGTACGATAGAGCCCGTGACGTCGGTCGACGTGGGCACGCAGGTGTCAGGCATAGTGGCAAACATTTACGCCGACTACAACAGCGTGGTGAAGAAGGGGCAGGTAATAGCCGAGCTTGACAAGACCAATCTGATAAGCCAAGTGAACACGGCAAAGGCCGCACTGAACAACGCCCAAAGCCAGTTGGCCTACCAAAAGGCCAACTACGACCGATACAAAACCTTATATGATAAGGGTCTTGTGAGTGCCGACGAGTATGAGACGGCCCTGCTGGCCTACCGCCAAGCGCAAGACGAGGTGAAGCAGCGTCGCGAGAGCCTTCAGCAGGCGCAGACTAATCTCGGCTATGCTACAATAACGTCGCCCGTCGACGGCGTGGTGCTATCGCGCGAGGTGGAAGAGGGACAGACCGTGGCGGCGAGCTTCGAGACGCCTACGCTCTTTACGATAGCGCAAGACCTGACCAACATGCGGGTTATAGCCGACGTTGACGAAGCCGACATTGGCGAGGTGAAAGAGGGCGAGCGGGTGACATTCACCGTAGACGCCTATCCCGACGATACCTTTAATGGCACTGTGACGCAAGTACGCCAAGAAGGCAACACCGAAGACAACGTAGTGACATACGAGGTGGTGATAAGCGCACCTAACAAGGACTTGAAGTTGAAGCCCGGGCTTACCGCAAGCGTCACAATATACACGCTTGACAAGCGCGGCGTGACTTGCGTGCCCAACAAGGCATTGCGTTTCACCCCGACGCAAGAGTTGGCGGGCGGCGAAGTGCGGATAAACGACTGCAAGGGCGAAAATAAGGTGTGGACCTTCGACAACGGTGTCTTCACCGCCCACGCCGTAATGGTGGGCATCAGCGACGGGGTGAACACTGAACTGCTCGGCGGAATAGCTAAGGGCGCAAGGATCGTCACAGGCATGAAGCCGTCTGCCGACGGCCGGCCCAACGACGCGGATACGGCAGAAGAGTCTAACCCGTTTGCTCCGAAGGGGCCGGGACAGGACAAGAAGAATAAGAAATAACCACTCAGCCATGTCAGCAAACGCAAACAACGATACTCGCAAGGTGATAATCGAGCTTGACGACGTGCGTCGTGACTTCCGCGTAGGCGGTGAGACCGTGCACGCGCTGCGCGGAGTGTCATTTAAGATACACGAGGGCGAGTTTGTCACCATCATGGGTAAGTCTGGCTCGGGCAAGTCAACTCTATTCAACCAGTTAGGCTGTCTCGACACTCCGAGCAGCGGTGAGTATTACCTTGACGGAATATCGGTGCGCACGATGAGAAAGTCTGAGCGTGCCGTGCTGCGCAACCGTAAGATTGGCTTCGTCTTCCAAAACTACAACCTCCTGCCAAAGACCACCAGCGTGGAGAACGTCGAGCTTCCGCTGATGTACAATCCCGGCATCAGCGCGCAAGAGCGGCGCCGGCGTGCGATAAGCGCGCTTGATGCCGGAGGGCTTGGCGACCGCCTGTTCCACAAGTCAAACCAGATGTCGGGAGATCAGATGCAGCGCGTGGCGATAGCCCGCGCCTTAGTCAACAATCCCGCCGTGCTGCTGGCCGACGAGGCTACGGGCAATCTTGACACGCGGACGTCGTTCGAGATACTCGTGCTCTTCCAAAAGCTCCATGCCGAGGGGCGCACGATAGTCTTCGTCACCCATAACCCTGACATCGCCGCGTATTCAAGCCGTAACATAGTGCTGCTTGACGGTCTTATCAAGAGCGACACGCCAAATCCCGACATACGTTTGGCCCGGCAGGCACTCGAGGCGTTTCAGCAGGCAAGTAATCAGCAGACAAGTTGACAAGTGACGAGCAGACAAGTTAATAGCTTAAGAGGTACAATCGACAAGGCAAATCTTCTTGTATGCATGTCAACTAATAAAAAATAAGACATGAGTCTATCAAATCTTTTCAAGATAGCGCTGCGGGCCATAGCGGCCAACAAGCTGCGCTCATTCCTCACCATGCTCGGCATAATAATAGGCGTGGCGTCGGTGATAACGATGCTTGCCATAGGGCAGGGCAGCAAGAGGAGCATACGTCGCCAGATATCCGAGATGGGTTCGAACATGATAATGATCATGCCGGGACAAGACATGCGCGGAGGCGTGCGCATGGACGCCTCGGAGATGGAGACGCTGAAACTAACCGACTACCAAGCCCTACGTGACCAGTGCCGCTACGTCAGCGCCATAAGCCCCGTGGTAAACAGCTCGGGCCAGTTTATCAACGGCAATAACAACACCCCATCAACCATCTACGGCGTAAGAGGCGACTATCTCGAGATACGCCGCCTCTCGATAGGCGACGGCGAGATGTTTACCGACGACGACATACGCACCAGCGCTAAGGTGTGCGTGGTGGGCAAGACCGTGGCCGACGCTCTGTTTCCCGACGGTGCCGACCCCGTAGGCAAGGTGATAAGGTTTAATACCATACTATTTCGTATAGTAGGAGTGCTGGAAAGCAAAGGATACAACTCCATGGGCATGGACCAAGACGATCTTGTGCTCGCCCCCTACACGTCGGTGATGAAGCGCATACTGGCTGTAACCTACTTGCAGAGCATCAACTGCTCGGCGCTCACCGAAGACCTTACCGACGAAGCCGTAGACGAGATAGCCGCAACGCTACGCGCATGCCACAAGCTGAAAGGAGCGGCCGACGACGCCGAGGCCGACGAAGACGACTTCAACATACGTTCGCAAGAAGAGCTGGCCAGCATGATGAACTCCACTACCGACTTGATGACCGTGCTCTTGGCCTGCATAGCCGGCATATCCCTCGTTGTGGGCGGCATAGGCATAATGAACATAATGTACGTAAGCGTCACCGAGCGTACGCGCGAAATAGGCCTGCGCATGAGCGTAGGTGCCAGGGGCGTAGACATTTTGGCCCAGTTCCTGATAGAGGCTGTCATGCTGAGCGTTACTGGCGGCATAATAGGCGTGCTGGCCGGTGTAGGCGCCGCCTACGGCGTAAACCTGCTGGCGCGGTGGCCCGTCTACGTGCAACCGTGGAGCGTGCTGCTCAGCTTTGCCGTGTGCACTGCCACGGGCGTGTTTTTCGGTTGGTATCCCGCCAAGAAGGCGGCCATGTCAGATCCCATAGAAGCCATAAGGTATGAATGACAAAACGACAACAAGCAACACCAAGCGGCGGCTCTGCGTGGCCGCCTTCCACACGGTAGCTTGGCTGCTCGTGGTATTGCCTGCCGTGCTGTTCGTGCCAGGCCCCGTAAGGCATAATGCCGGGATTTACGCCTTACGCCTTTGCCTGCCGTTGATGCTGTGCGCCGTGTTCTACGCCAACTACCTCGTTCTCGTGCCGCATTGGTTTATCCGTCGTCGCTTCAAGGCCTATGCATGCGCGAACATCGTGATGCTTGCGCTGCTGTCGCTCTGTATGGACGAGCTGATGGCTGCGGTACACGCCATAGAGCTTACGGCCGGTGCGCCGCCGCCCGGTCCGCCGCGTCTGCACGGCGGCGGAGGTCCCATGCCGGTCGAAGTGCTCGTAGGTTTCGTCAGGAACGTGTTCCCCCTGCTCCTCGCTGCGGCCTTAGCCACGTCGTTGCGGTTGGCCCTGAGGTGGCGAGAGGCCGAAGACGCACGCCGCGAGCTGGAAGCGCGCACCGCCGAGGCCGAGCTGAGCAACCTACGCAACCAGATCAACCCGCATTTCCTTCTCAACACGCTCAACAACATCTACGCCCTTATATCCATCGACGCCGACCGTGCCGGCCGCGCAGTGCTCGCACTGGCCGCGCTGTTGCGGCAGATGTTATACGGCGGCAAGGGCAACTCGGTGAGGCTGGCCGACGAGGCCCAGTTCCTGCGCAACTACGTCGGGCTGATGAAGCTGCGCGTAGGCGGCGACGTGAAGATAGACTTCATCGCCGACGTGCCCGATGATGACGACGTGCGCGTTGCGCCGTTCATCTTCATCTCGCTGGTTGAGAACGCCTTCAAGCACGGCATAAGTCCCACCAAGCCAAGCTTCATCACCATAAGGCTCGGGCTGGAGGGCGGAGCCATTGTCTTCGACATACGCAACAGCAACCACCCAAAAAGCTCCGCCGACCGCAGCGGCCACGGCATAGGCCTCGGTCAAGCTGCCAGGCGGCTCGAACTGGCCTACCCGGGCCGCCACGAGTGGACACGCGGCGTAGACCCCGAAACCGACACTTATCATTCAAAAATAACGATATATGACACTAAGATGCGCGATAATCGACGATGAGCCCCTGGCGGCCGAGCTGCTGGCCGGCTATGCGGAGCGCACGCCCGGGCTGCGGCTCACGGGCGTCTACGGCAGTGCCGTGGCCGCCATGAAAGACCTCAGGCAAAGCCCAGTCGACCTGCTGTTTCTCGACATCCAGATGCCCGAGCTTAGCGGGCTTGAGTTTGCCCGGCTGCTGCCGACGGAGACAAGGGTGGTGTTCACCACCGCCTTCGACCGCTACGCCGTAGACGGCTATAAGGTAAACGCCGCCGGCTATCTGCTCAAGCCCGTAAGCTACGAGCAGTTCGCCGCAACAGTAGTCACGGTAGCCGAGAGCGTGGCCGCTGGGCGGCGGCGCAGTGCTGCCGCCCGCGATGGCTTCGTCTACGTAAAGAGCGAATACAAGCTGGTGCGCGTAGACTTGGCCGACATATCCCACATCGAGGGTGTGAAGGATTACGTCAAGATCTATCTCGGCGGCAGGCGCAGGGCGCTCATGTCGCTGATGAGCATGAAGACCCTTGAAGACAGCCTGCCGCGCGGGCAGTTCATCCGCGTGCACCGCTCGTTCATAGTCAACATGGCCAAGGTCACCATGATAGACTGCGGACGCATCGTCGTTGGCGAAGACTACATCCCCGTATCCGAGAGCTATAAGGACCGTGTGCAGGAATACATCGACGACCACTGCCTGCAGTAGCCCGCACGGTGGATTACGTAAAAGAACGTAATGATGTTCGGCGGCAAGTAAGGCTGGGAATTTTAAAAAAAAGTTATTGAAAGTCAACAAGGGTTAGGGCTGTTTTTACTTGCCGAAGTTAACGGACGATAGTTTTTGTGGTTGTACGGTTTATGGTTATGTGGTTATAAATAATTTTCCCGTAACCGAAAAACCGTATAACCTCAAAATCGTAAGCTCCGACAACCACATTTACCCACGATAATTCAGACTCAAAGCGTCTAATATTATTTATATTATACCAGTCTGTGGAAACTGTTTACGCATCCTTATATGGCCGGCACTTTCGGTCTGTCACTTCTCAATGGTTTCTGCTTACGATTTTCGCCTGCTTCTGGTAACTTTGCAGGAGGCATCCTTTTATCGTGTGAAAGGTCGTCTTTTAAAAAGCGAAAAGCTAAGTCTTGAAAGCTGAAACGTCACTATTCAAAACTGTAATTAACGTGAGTTCGGCATAAGAAAAGCATAAAAAAGTTGTGGGAATGGAATATTTTTAGTACCTTTATAGTTGAC
>CALUFN010000004.1 GCA_944319945.1 uncultured Prevotella sp. | reverse complement strand
TCGCCTATGCCGTCGGCCAACAGCGCGCCTATGCCCACGGCGCTCTTTATGCGGCCGTCTTCGCCCTCGCCGGCCTCGGTCACCCCGAGGTGCAGCGGATAGCGCATGCCCTCCTTGTCCATTTCGCTTACGAGCAGGCGCACCGAGCGCACCATGACGACCGTGTTGCTCGCCTTGATCGAGATCACCACGTCGTCGAAGTGTTCGCGCCGGCATATCCTTAAGAACTCCATGCAGCTCTCTACGATTCCCTCGGGCGTGTCGCCGTAGCGCGACATTATTCGGTCTGAGAGCGAGCCGTGATTTACGCCTATGCGCAGTGCCGTGTGGTGCTCTTTGCAGATGTCGAGCAGGGGAACGAAGCGCTCCTCTATCTTCTTCAGTTCGTCGGCATACTCCTCGTCGGTGTATTCAAGATGCTTGAACGTGCGCGCCGGGTCGACGTAGTTGCCGGGGTTGATGCGCACCTTCTCGGCATACAGGGCGGCCACCTCGGCCACGTGGGGGTTGAAGTGCACGTCGGCCACGAGCGGCGTAGTATATCCGTCGGCCCTGAGCCGCGCGTTGATGTCCTTCAGGTTCTCGGCCTCGCGCACTCCCTGGGTGGTCAGTCGCACGTATTCGCCCCCGGCCTCGATTATGCGTTCGGCCTGCGCCACGCTCGCCTCGGTGTCGGTGGTGGGCGTGGTGGTCATCGACTGTATGCGTATCGGATTGCAGCCGCCCATCGGCGTGTCGCCTACGTTGACTTCGGAGGAAGCGCGGCGGCGGTAGTTGAATAGGTCAATCATATTTTATTAAATGAATAATGAACAATGAAAAATGAAAATTCATTTTTCATTGTTCATTTAATCAATTAGTCTTATACTCATACTTAACCTCGGCCAGCTCCTTGTTGGCCTTCTCTATCTTGGCCCCGAGTCCGGCCTTATAGTCGGCAAGGCGGGCGGCCACGTCGTCGTCGGCCAGGGCTATCATCTCCACGGCGAGTATGGCGGCGTTCATCGCGCCGTTCACGCCGACGGTGGCCACGGGTATGCCCGGGGGCATCTGTATGATGCTGAGCATGGCGTCGAGGCCGTCGAGCATGCCCTTGATGGGCACGCCGATTACGGGCAGCGTGGTCGAGGCGGCTATCACGCCGGGCAGGGCGGCGGCCATGCCGGCTCCGGCTATGATGACCTTGACGCCGCGGGCCTTCGCGCCTTTGGCGAACTGTTCCACGGCGTCGGGCGTGCGGTGGGCCGAGAGGGCGTTGACCTCGAAGGGTATCTTCATGTCGTCGAGAAACTTGCAGGCTTTCTCCATTACGGGCAGGTCGCTGGTGCTGCCCATGATTATGCTAACTAAAGGTGTCATAACGTTTAATTATTTACTTAGTGTTTTGTTTTATCTTTTGTGTCATCGGACCAATGGGGCTTATTGGGCAAGCAAGGCCCGTCAGCCTTATTTCCTTAGAGCAGTGCCACGGAGGCGAACGAGCAGACCGTGCCCACGAGGAAGCCGAGCACTATGTCGCGCAGCGAGTGCTGGCGCAGTATCATGCGGCTGGTGCCTACCAGCCCGGCCACTATCAGCACGAGGCAGAGCCACCACAGGGGATTGAACCCTATGATGAGCGAGAAGGCGGCCAGGGCGCCCGCCACGCCGCCGATGGCGGCCATGTGGGTGGATATCTTGACGTAGATGTTGACCAGCGCGCAGGCCACCTGTATCACCAGCGCGGCTATTAGGATGGACCCCATGAAGTGGGGCACGTGGGCGGCGGCCATGAGATAGTAGCACAGCAGGTAGGAGGCGATGGATATGACATAGGGTATGACGCGCCTCTCCCTGTTGCCCAGCTCAAAGAGGGTCCACCCCTGGTAGCGGCGGTAGAGGCGTATGAGCATGGTGGGCACGAAGACCGTGAACACCCAGAAGGCCAGCAGCAGGGTGAGCTTGTACATGAAGGGCAGCAGGCTGAGGTAGGTGAAGGCCAAGAGTATGGCCAGCCCCAGCAGCGGCAGGTAGAAGGGGGTGAATATCACGCTGAGCACCTTCGCCGCGAAGATTATCCGTTTCTCTTTCATCTCTTCCTTAGTCTGGCTACGGGTATGCCCATCTGCTCGCGGTACTTGGCTATGGTGCGGCGCGCCACGGGGTATCCCTTGCCGGTCATCATGGCCGTTATGGCGTCGTCGCTCAGCGGGCGGGCCTTGTCTTCCTTGTCTATTATGTCCTTGAGGGCGGCCTTCACGCGGCGCGTAGACATCTCCTCGCCCGTGCCGGTCTTCACGCCGTCGCTGAAGAAGTGGCGCAGGCGGAAGGTGCCCCAGCGCGTCTGGGCGTACTTCATGTTGCTCACGCGCGACACGGTGGATATGTCGAGTCCCGCGCGCTCGGCCACGTCCTTGAGTATCATGGGCTTCAGGTCGCTCTCGTCGCCGTCCTGGAAGTAGCGGCGTTGTATGTCGACGATGGCCTTCATCGTGACGTAGAGCGTGTGGCGGCGCTGCTTCACGGCGTCGATGAAGCCCTGTGCGCGCTCCACCTTCTCCTTAGCGTAGAGCAGGGCCTCCTTGTCGCTGCGGCTCATGGCTCCCTTGTTCTTGCGGTAGGCCTTCACCATGTCGGCGAACGACTCCGAGACGTACAGTTCGGGCACTCGGCCGTTGTTCACAGTGAAGGTCACGGTGCCGTCGTCGGCCGTGTCTACGATGAAGTCGGGCGTTATCTGCTGTGCGCCCTGCCCGTCGGTCTCGCCGAGGGCCGAGCCGGGCTTGGGGTTGAGCTTCAGCAGCTCGGCGTGCACGCGGGCGGCGGTGTCGGCGTCGTAGCCTAATTGCGCCGATATCTTGTCCCAACGCTTGTTCATGAACTCGTCGAAGCATTTCGTGACCACGTCTTCCATCATCCGGCGCATCTCCGACTTGGGCTTGCGCCTTATCTGCAGCAGGAGGCACTCGCGCAGGTCGCGCGCGCCGATGCCTGCAGGGTCGAACGTCTGCAGCGTGCGCACCATGCGCTTTATCTCGTCCTCGCCGGCGTCGATGTTATGATACACGGCCAGCTCGTCGCTCAGCGCGCCGGCGTCCTTGCGCAGCAGTCCGTCGCCGTCGAGCGAGCCTATGAGATACTCCATTATCGCGCGCTGGCGGTCGTCGAGGTCTACGTCTACCATCTGCTCCCTGAGGCTGTCGTAAAACGAGGTGCGGTCGCCGTAGGTGCGCTCCTCGTAGTCGGCGCCCTGGTCGGCGGCAGCTCCCTGATGGTAAGGCTCGGGCATCTCGTCGTCCATGCCGATGCCGGCCAGGGCCTCGTCGAGGGCCGAGGCTCGCTCCTCGCGCTCGGTGGCGGCGTCGAAGTCGTCGTCGGCATCGCCGTCGTCGGCATCGTCGTGGGCGGGTTCCTGCTCCTGCACGCCGTCTTGCGGACCGCTCTCGAGGGCGGGATTGTCGTCAAGCTCGGCCGTGACGCTCTGCTCCAGCTCGGTCAGCGGCATCTCGAGCAGGTGCACGGCGAGCATCTGCTGCTGAGTGAGCCGTTGCGCCTGCACTTGTTTCTGCTCTTGCGTTTGTATGAGTTTCTGTGGCATAACGATGCAAAATTAATATTTTTCCCTGAAGTACGGATAATGTATGGGGGAAAATATTTTATGAATATCGGCAAAGCACGCATTCATTGGGAATTTAAAGAATTTAGGGAAGTTAGAGAAGTTAAAGCCAATAGCCTTCATGAAGTACGCAGGGCATTCGGCTTTAACTTCTCTAACTTCCTTAAACTCTTTAAACTCTCAAAACACCCTGATTGTCAAGCATTTGCACAAATGCCGCCTTTTGCGTTGCGAAAGACGGCATTCCGCACGGCCGAAGCATGCCTTTCACGGCGCGAAAGGCATGCTTCGGCTCAGGCGCAGGCGTCACTCGTAAGCGTCGAGCTTCTCGGTGTAATACTTCTTGAAGTCGCTCCAGCGGTAATACGGGGCGAGGTCGGCGGGCAGGGGCAGCGTGGCCTCGTTCTCGTTGAGCAACACCTTAACGAGCACGTCTGAGTCGGCCGCCGAGCGACGGTAGAACACCAGCTGCACGTTGGCGCCCATGGGGAATATCCTGTAGTTCACCCAACCGCTGCCGACGAGGCTCTCAAGGTCGGCCGTCTCGAGGCCGTAGCCGTTTACGTTGAGCAGGCACACCAGCGGCAGCACCATTGTCTCGTGGCCGAAGCGCAGCGTGGCCCCCGGGTGCTCGAGGGCGATGCAGCTGTCGGCCTGATGGATGATGTTGCGCAGCAGGTTGCGCTGCGAGTAAGGCTGGGTGGCCCCGTTGAGGGCGCAGGCCCCGTAGCCGATGTACCACGAGGCGTTGTCGGCCAGCCAGTAGGCGTAAAGCTCGTCGGGCGTGAACATGTCGTAGAGCGACATCTCCTCGCCCAGGGGCGAGCTTTGCACGTTGGACGCCAGCTTGAAGAGCCGCGCGGCCAGGTCGAGCGTGTCCACCTCGTACTTCACGTAAGCCTCGTCGTTGAAGAGCCTGCGCATCAGCGGACTCACGCTTACGTGGCCCGAGCGGAAGTCGTCCCACGCCACGCGCGCCCTCCTCGGCGTCTTCAGGGCCGAGAGCGCGGGGTCGCTTTGGTTCATGTAGTACATGTCGTGCTCGCTGGCGTCGTGCACTATGCGGAGCTTAGGGTTAAGGCGCAGCAACTCCTGCAGCTCGTTTTCCATCGAGAGTATGCATCGGATTACCACAGTGCTCTTGGCGTCGACCGTCACGCCGCCCTCGAACACCTCGGGAAACCGCTCGTACATCCTGCGCGCTATCTGCCTGTGCTGCTCTGCGCCCAGCGGCGTAAGCTCGCCCAGACGGCCCGCAGCCTCGGCCTTAAGCTGCCTGGCGCGGCCGAGCACGGAGCGCCCCAGTTCGGTCAGCTTGCCCAGGCTGTCGGCCCGCGCCAGCACGCTTACGGGCACGGCGTACTCGTCAGGCCCTATCAGGTAGCGCGAGCCGTGGCGGCCGTAGTGGCTGATGTAAAACGGACGGTAGCCCTGCGGGGCGGGCGTGAGCCGCTCCTGACGCGGCCCCGGGTAGGCCAGGTGGTTGCTGCCCGACAGGCGCGGGTCTGCCGCTATCTCGTCGCGCACGCTCTGGGCCGACGTCGACAGAATGACAAATAACAACGATAAGATTGACAATAATCTGTTCATAACATTACGATTTTACATTAAATTTTGGCAAAGATAGTAAAAAAATGCTTTACGCCGATATACTGTTATTAAAAAGGTTATACCTTTGCAATTTGTAAGACAAGCTCCGCCCCGGCCCGCAAGGCCGTCAGGCGGAAACGAAAACACTACCCAATAAAAATTCACTACCAATGAGCAACGGACATAATCACGACAACCGCCACGCCGACGAGTCGGAAGTATTCAAGCGGAAAAGCCTAAACTCGCAGAAGAACAGGAAGAAAATGGCCAAGATATTGCAATGGGTCTTGTACGCCGTGGCAATATTAGTGGTGGCCGCATGCTTGTTCACGGCCTTAGTAGGCACGATCTGACCGCCGCGCCCGTCATCAGCTCACGCCGCAACCGTGGCCCGCAGGGTGCGGACGAGCGGCGGAAGAGACGTTAAGCGGCGGCAGCACATACCCTGTGCTGCCGCCGTTTAACGTTGTTTTTGCACCCCGCGCCGTCGCCGCACGCCGCCCGACGGACACGAAACGGCCCCGCACGAATCACTTCGGACGGGGCCGCCATTAAAACTAAACCTATCGAAGAATGCAGGCGCAAACATGACGCCCGCTTTCTACTTATCTACGATCTTCAGTGCATACATGTCTGAATACACGGCTGCGGAGCCTTACTCCTCGACCGAAAAGTCGTCTTTGCCTACGCCGCAAAGCGGGCACACCCAGTCTTCGGGCAGGTCTTCAAACGCTGTTCCGGGAGCTATTCCGTTATCGGGGTCTCCCACTTCGGGGTCATATACATACCCGCATACTTCGCAAACATACTTTTTCATAATGTCATTATTTTAAGGGTTAATGTTATTCAGTTGACTGATCGGCAAGCCGCAGTCCCGGCTATGGCCGCAAGAGCAAATCTCCCGGCCTGCCTATGAATGTCTTTTTTTCATCACTATCTCTGCCCTTTCCACTATTTCCTCGGGCGGAATGTTCTTCATGCACAGGCAGTCGCCCCTCAGGCATGGCTTGTTGCCGTATATGCTGCAGGGCCGACAGGGCAGGTCTGTCTGCACGGCGTTGTCGGGATGCTGGCCCCAGCCCATGAACCCGGCGTATGGATGCGTTGCGCCCCACACGCTCACCACGGGCGTACCGGCTATCGAGGCCATGTGCATGTTGGCGCTGTCCATTGAGATCATCACGTCGAGGTGGCTCATCAGGATAAGCTCGCAGGCTATGCCGCCGAGCCGCGCCGAGGCGTTGACGCAGCGGTCGAAGCGCGAGCTCCAGGCGTCGAGGGCGGCAGTCTCGTCTTCTCCTCCCCCGAAAAGGAACAGGCGGCAGCTTGGATGGCGCGCCGCGAGGCTCCTCACCACCTCTTCCATCATCGGCAGTGGGTATATCTTGCCGGTGTGGGCGGCAAAAGGGGCTATGCCTATCCACTTCTCCCCGTCGGCCTTAGGCGTACGGAACGCCTCGGGCAGGCGGCCGATGGCGCCCCCGCCGGCGGGGAACAGCGACTTGAAGTCGAGCCTTACGGGGTAGCCGAGGCGCGCAAGCACGTCGGCATAGTTCTGGAACGACGTGGGCAGCTGCACCAAGTGCTTGTCCGAACGGCTGACGAGCATCTTGCGCTCGGAGCGGTGCTTGTCTACGTGCTCCACGCGGTAGCGGTCTATGTTGAAGCGCATGCGCAGGTAGTCAGACCGCAACACGCTGTGGAAGTCGGCGATGGCGGTGAAGTTCTTGGCCGTGAGCCGGCGGTAGAGGGCGTTGAGTCCTTTCACGCCGTAGTACTCGTTCTTGAGGTCGGCCTCCATGAATCCCACGTTGGGCGGCATGTACTCGAAGAACGGGCGTGCGAAGGGACGGCTGAGCATGGTGATCCTCACGTCGGGATACTGCCTCGCCAACGAGTCTACCACGGGCACAGTCATGGCTACGTCGCCGAGCGCCGAAAACCTTATTATCAGTATGTGTTCAGTCCTCATTTATCCTTACGGGCGTAAAGCACGGGGTTGGTGGCGGGGTCGTTGTACATTTTCATCTGCCTGTAGACCTTCATGTACTTCCTGCCTGCGGCTATGTCGTCGAGCAGCTGACCGATGGCCGTGCCGAGGTCTTCCTGCTGTTGGAGCAGCACGTCGAGCTTGGCGGCGCACTTGGCGCGGTGCTCTTCCGAGGCGTCGGGCCGCTCGGCCTGTTCGCGCATGTGGTATATCTTCAGGGCGAGTATCGAGAGGCGGTCTATGGCCCATGCCGGGCTTTCGGTGTTGATGGTGGCCCCGGGCAGGGGCTCCACGCCGCTGTACTCGTCGCGCAGGCGGCTGTCGATGTCTTCCACGAGGTCGGTGCGCTCCTGGTTGCTGCGGTCTATGCGCCGCTTTATCAGCAGGGCGGCGGCCGGGTCTATGGCGGGGTCGCGTATGATGTCCTCAAGATGCCACTGCACGGTGTCTATCCAGCACTTGCGGTATAGGCTCGACTCCATGCTGCCGGCGGCATACGGATCGGCCAGCGGCGCGTCTACGTCGTCGGTAACGTGATAGTCGGCTATCGCCCTGTTGAATATTTCGTTGCAATTATCTGTAAAAGCCATTGCGGATTTGTTTTTAGTTTAAGCTAAACAAGATTCCTTTAAGTGTACAAAGATATTAAATTATTTTCAATCTGCAAACTTAAACACGATATTTTTAGTAATTTTGCAAAGAAATGAGTTAAGGAGAAGAAAAGTAGAGGAGTAAAGGAGTAAAGGAGAAATGCATGGAGGCGGAAGGGAGTATATGTGGAACATAGAGCCATCAAGTCATTTCCGCTCTACTCCCTTACTCCTTTACTCCTTTGCTCCATTAAAATAGCAAGCAACATGAAGATAGTTATCGACGACAAGATACCTTACATCCGCGAGACGGCCGAAAGGCTGGCCGACTGCGTGGTATATAAGAAAGGTACGGAGATAGGCCCGGCCGACGTGCGCGACGCCGACGCCCTGATAGTGCGCACGCGGACGCGCTGCGACGCGGCCCTGCTCGAGGGCTCGAGCGTGAGGTTCGTGGCCACGGCCACGATTGGCTTCGACCACGTAGACGCCGACTACATGCGGCGCGCGGGCATTGAGTGGATGAGCTGCCCGGGATGCAACGCCGCCTCGGTGGCGCAATACGTCAGGTCGGTGCTTCTGCTGCTAAGGCGCGACCGGGGGGCGCGGCTCGGCGGCATGACCATCGGCATTGTGGGCTGCGGCCACGTAGGGTCGAGGGTGAAGGCCGTGGCCGAGGAGTACGGCATGCGCACGCTCGTGTGCGACCCGCCCCGGCAGGAGCGCGGCGACGGGGGGACCTTCGTCTCGCTCGCCGACATAGCCCGTGAGAGCGACATAGTGACCTTCCACACGCCGCTCACGGCCGGCGGCCCCCACCCCACGCGGCACATGGCCTCGGCCGAGTTCTTCGACTCGCTCGGGCGGCGGCCGCTGATAATCAACACGAGCCGGGGCGAGGTGGTAGACAACGGCGCGCTGCTCGACGCCCTAATATATAATAAGGTGGCCGACGCCGTGATAGACACTTGGGAGGGCGAGCCGCACGTCAGCCTGCCCCTGCTGCGCCGCGCGTGGATAGCCACGCCCCACATAGCCGGATACAGCGCCGACGGCAAGGCGAACGCCGACAACATGGTCATAGCCGGCCTCTGCCGCCACTTCGGCCTGCCTCTGCCGCCGCCGATAGTGCCGCCCGAGCTGCCGCAGGGCTTCGCCGACGGCTACGCCGGCGACGACCTTTACCTGAGGCTCTACAACCCGCTCGACGACTCGGCGCGCCTCAAGGCCGCCCCCGAACGCTTCGAGGAGCTGAGGGGCAACTATCCGCTGAGGAGGGAGAAAGCGTGATGACACCTCACACCCACCCCGGCCCTTCCTTCGTGACGGCAGGATGGATGTGAACCGGGGTGTGAGCCGTGATGGCTGCGAGGTGCCTGTTTGGTCTCCGAAAGGCCGCTTTTCGCTCTCTGAAAGGCGGCTTTTCGCGTTGCGAAAAGCCGCCTTTTGCAACCCGTTGACAACCAAAGCGTTACCACGGGACATACACGAAGCGGCACGAGAGACGCGGCTTCGGGCGGTAGGCAAATGTAAAATTCACACTATTTTATTGCACACATTTATGGCATTTGTGCAAGGTTGAGCACATTTTTGTTTAAAAAATTTGCAGAGTTGGATAAAAATCCGTTACTTTGCACCGATTTTTGAGATTTGAATATTTTTATAACCATTTTTTAAAACATTACAATCATGTCAGAAATTGAATCAAAAGTAAAAGCTATTATCGTAGAGAAACTTGGTGTTGACGAAGCTGAGGTAAAGCCCGAAGCAAGTTTTACTAACGACCTCGGTGCCGACTCTCTCGACACGGTAGAGCTGATCATGGAGTTCGAGAAAGAGTTCAACATCTCCATACCTGACGACAAGGCCGAGACGATCGCAACCGTCGGCGACGCCGTTAAGTACATCGAAGAGAACGTAAAATAATCATCCCCATAAACAGTAAATGGAATTAAAGAGAGTAGTAGTGACGGGTCTGGGCGCAGTGACGCCGGTGGGACTCAATGTCGAGGAGACATGGCAGAACCTCTTGGCCGGAGTAAGCGGCGCAGCACCTATCACTCTTTTCGACTGCTCCAAGTTCAAGACCCAGTTCGCCTGCGAGGTCAAGGGCCTCAACGTGAACGACTGGATAGACCGCAAGGAAGCCCGCAAGCTCGACCGCTACACCCAGCTGGCCATGATAAGCGCCATGCAGGCCGTGAAGGACAGCGGCATGGACCTGGAGACCGAGGACAAGAACCGCATCGGAGTAATCTTCGGCGTGGGCATCGGCGGAATAAAGACCTTCGAGGACGAAGTGTCTTACTACGCCCTGAACAAGGAGAACGGCCCCAAGTTCAACCCATTCTTCATCCCGAAGATGATCAGCGACATAGCAGCCGGCCACATCTCGATCCACTACGGATTCCACGGCCCCAACTATGCCACGACGTCGGCCTGCGCCTCGTCGACCAACGCCATCGCCGACGCGTTCAACCTTATCCGCCTGGGTAAGGCCAACGCCATAGTAAGCGGCGGAGCCGAGGCTGCCATCTGCGCATGCGGCGTGGGCGGATTCAACGCCATGCACGCCCTCTCTACGCGCAACGACGAGCCTGCGAAGGCTTCGCGCCCGTTCAGCGCAAGCCGCGACGGCTTCGTGATGGCAGAGGGAGCTGGATGCCTCATCCTCGAGGAACTGGAGCACGCTAAGGCCCGCGGGGCCAAGATCTATGCCGAGATGGTGGGCGAGGGCGAAAGCGCCGACGCATACCACATCACGGCGTCGCACCCCGACGGACTCGGAGCGAAGCTCGTAATGCAGGCCGCGCTCGACGACACAGGCCTGAAGCCTGAGGACATAGACTATATCAACGTGCACGGAACGTCGACCCACGTGGGCGACATATCCGAGGCTAAGGCCATAAAAGACGTATTCGGCGACGCAGCCTACAAGCTGAACATCAGCTCTACGAAGTCGATGACGGGCCACCTGCTCGGAGCCGCCGGAGCCGTAGAGGCCATGGTGAGCGTGCTGTCGGTAATGAACGACATCGTGCCGCCCACCATCAACCACGACGACGACGACCGCGACGAGGAAATAGACTACAACCTCAACTTCACTTTCAATAAGGCACAGAAGCGCACCGTGCGCGCCGCCATGAGCAACACTTTCGGCTTCGGGGGGCACAACGCATGCGTAATCTTCAAGAAATATGACGATTAACAACTTTATTGACCGGATAAAGCTCCCTTTCCGCAAGGAAAAGGAGCTTTATTATTCTCTCTACGCCATACTCGGATTCTACCCCCGCGACATCAGCGTGTACAAGCAGGCGCTGATGCACCGCTCCGTGTCGAAGCGCAACGCCAAGGGCCGGCCCGTAAACAACGAGCGGCTGGAGTTTCTCGGCGACGCCATCCTCGACGCCATCGTAGGCGACATCGTGTTCCGCCACTTCGAGGGCAAGCGCGAAGGCTTCCTCACCAGCACGCGCAGCAAGATAGTGCAGCGCGAGACTCTCAACCGCCTGGCCCACGAGATAGGCGTGGGCAAGCTCATAAAGTCGAGCGGACACATGTCCTCCCACAACAGCTATATGGAAGGAAATGCGTTCGAGGCCCTCGTGGGCGCAATATACCTCGACCGGGGCTACGCCGCCTGCATGCGCTTCATGCAGAGGCGCATACTCTCGCAGCTCATCAACATAGACAAGGTGGCCTACAAGGAGGTGAACTTCAAGAGCAAGCTCATAGAGTGGTGCCAGAAGAACAAGGTGAAGCTCGACTTCCAGCTCGTGGAGCAGAAGCGCGACGACGGCAACAGCCCGATGTTCTTCTACAAGGCCATGATCGAGGGGCTCGAGGGCGGACAGGGGCAGGGCTACTCCAAGAAGGAGAGCCAGCAGGCAGCATCTAAGGCCGCGCTGCAGAGCCTGAGACGCAAGCCGCAGTTCATCGACGCCGTGTTCGCCGCCAAGACCGAGCGCACCAAGATGGAGGAAATGCCCGTGGAGACCGTGCCCGACGTGGAGGCTAAGGACGACTTCATCATCGTGTCGTCAGACATCGAGCAGGCAGCCGCCGCGGCACCCGCCGAAGGACGGCAGCCCGAAGCCTCTGAGCCGGCGGCCGTGAAGACTGCATGCGAGGAGGAAAAAGACGAGTTTGACCTCTCGGACATAAAGACTACGCCCGAGAAGATGTCGAAAGAAGACATCATAGCGGCAGCCGAGGCCGCCGCCTTCGGCGAGAAATAATAATATCTTAAGTAAATACTGACAGTTAATGCGGTAAAGGCCTGCGGCGCGGGCCTTTACCGCATTAACCGTTTCATACTATCAACGACAGCTCCCTGAAATCGTCTATCACCCATTCGGCGCGCTCCGCCTCGAGGTCGGCCCGCGTGCCGTTGCCGTAGGTCACGCCCACGGCGGCCACGCCGGCCGAGTGGGCCATGCGTATGTCGAACACCGTGTCGCCCACCACTATGGCCTCCTCGGGGCGCAGGCCGTTGTCGGCAAGCGTCTTGAGCACCATGTCGGGGGCTGGCTTGGCGTGCTCCACGTCGCTAACGCTGAGTATGTACGGTATGTATTCGTCCAGCCCCATCTCGCCGACGAAGGCCGTAAGCGAGGGGCGCAGGCGGCTGCTGGCTATGGTGACGAGCATCCCCTCGGCGTGCAGGCGGCGTATGGTGTCGGCCACGCCGGGGAACATGGGCACGGCTCCGGGCTTGTTGTTCACGGCGAAGATGCGGCGGTAAACGGCCGCGCAGAGGTCGCCCTCGGCGTCGCTCATGGGTATGAGGTCTGTGAATGTCTGCTTCAGCGGCAGCCCTATCATGGCGGCGCACTCGTCGTCGGTGCGCGCCGGCAGGCCCAGCTCGCCGATAGTCTGCTGCATGGTGCGCACTATGAGGCTGCGCGTGTCGCCTATCGTGCCGTCGAAGTCAAGGATGACGGCCTTAAGTTTATTGGTCATAGAAATAGAAAAAAAAAACACCCCAGCCCTCACGAAGCGAGGGAGCTTGGTGGGTAATGATTATTGTTGACGTTAAGAACGGGTGACTTACAACGCTTCGGCATGCCTCATCACCACGGCCACAGTGTTGAGCCTGAAGTAGTCGAGCGACATGTACATCAGTCCGCCGTAGGGATTGGCCGTGCCCCACGAGTTCTTGCATACTAAGTAGAGGCGGCCGCGCGAGTCGCGGGCGGTGCCTATGAGGGCCATGCAGTGGTCGTCGGTGACGTCGAATCGCTCGAAGGCGCGCTGCCTTTCGGCCTGGGTCACCGCAGGAGCGCCTTCGGCGAGGCGCGCCGTGCCCTCGCCGAAGGAGAAGCCGGCGTTGCTCACGTCGCCCTCCCAGCACACGCTGAGACCCGAGCGCAGCGCGGCGAGCGTGCGCGCGGTGAGCGTGTCTACGGGCACGTTGTAGAAGAGGCGGCCGCGGCGGTTGGCCGGCACGTCGAGGCGCATGTCTTGGTAGAATGGCTCGTGCGTGTAGCTGGTCAGCGCCTCATAGTCGGACGGGGCGCAGAGGCTGGCGGCAAACTGGCGCGGCGTGTACTCCATGCCGTAGAGCCACATGCGGCGCGGCGCGGGGTTGACGGCCGTGTCGAGCATGTAGGCCGTGCGGCTGCGCAGAGGCCCCAGCCCGTCGCGGCGGGCCACGGCCTGGTCGGCCAGAGCGGTGAGCTTGCGGCAGAGCGCGCGGTAATTGCACTCGGAGCGGTAAGTGTCGAAGGGCATCACGCCGTAGTCGGCCATGGCGGCGAGAGCGTCGGGGGCCGTGCCGTCGGCGCTGACGTCTGAAAGGCTGCGGGTGAGGTATCGCCGCTCGGTCATCGCGGCGAGCACGGCGCGCGCCGTGAAGTGGGGCGAGAGGTTGACCGAGTCGCCCATCATGAGGCGGTCGCTCTCCACCACGGCGAGCATGGCGTAAAGCCAGCACAGGGGGCTGCGCCCCTGGTCTTTCACGGGCGTGGTCTTGTTGAGCGTAATCACGGTGAACCGCTCGGCTACGGGCGCGGGCCTGTGGCACGAGCAGGCCACGGCTACGACCATTATCATGGCTGCGAGTGATTTCATAACCGCAAAAGTAATATAAATAAATGAAAAACGAATAATGAAGGATGAAAAATCAGTTTCACGGGCGGCGAACGGCGTGAATGCTGAAGGCGGCAGATTGCAGGGCGAAAGGTTTTCTTTCGGGCAGCGAAAAGCCGCCTTTCGCAGGGCGGAAGGCGGCTTTTCGCCGAAAGGCTTATTATCAGCGTGTTACGAGACCGTCAACGGAAATACTCCCTGAGCTGGGCGGCAAGGGCGGCAAGGTCTTCGGGGTCGCCGTTGCCGTAGCGGTGCCACACGTCGCGGCAGGCGTCGTAGAGCGGCGACGGCTCGGGCCTGGGCCGCTGCAGGTAGGGGTCGCATGCCTGGAACATGTCGAGCATGCCCACCACGGCCTGCGCCTTGACGCGCATCAGCCGGGCCAGCTCGACCACCTCGGGCGTAGAGGCCTCCATAGTGACGGGCGTGAGGCGGAAGTATAGGTCGAGCGCCATGACGAGCATCACGGGCTTCACGCCGTCGCACCCGGCCACGGGGCGGAAGTCGCGCTCGAAGGTCTCGTGCAGCTCCACGCCGTCGTAAAAGCCGCCCGAGCTGCTGAAGCCGTCCATGCGGCTCAGCGTCTTAAGGTCGCGCGCCAGCCGCTTCGGGTCGTCCCCGTAGCGCGCTCGCAGGCGGCGCAGCGCCGGGGTGTCGGGCCGGCTCAGGCGGAACATCTGCTTGTAAAGATACTGCGGCGGCACGTGCAGCCGCAGCGCAAGGTCGACCATGCCTCGCGAGTACATCGGCTTCACGCCCTCGGGCTTGCCCAAGTAGAGCTTGAAGAGCGGCAGCCAGCATTCGTCTGTCCATAAGGGATGTGTTGTCATAACGTATGCAAAGATAGCTAAATCATACCGGAACACAAACATAAAAAAACGTGAAATATTACCGTATTAGAAAAGTTTAGCTTAAATTTGCACGGTCAACATCTTATCTGACGGAAGATGAGCATTACAAGGATAGCAAGGAAATTCCTCGCGCCGAGGCTCAAGGAGCTTGAGCGCTACGCCTCTAAGGGAGCCGAGATACAGGCCGGCATGCTGAAGTATCTCACGCAGGGCGCGAAACATACCGAATACGGCCGCCGGCACCTCTTCGGCAACATATCGTCTTACGAGAGCTTCGCGGCAAACGTGCCGCTGAACACTTACGACGACCTCAAGGACAGCATTGACCGCATGCGCCACGGGGAGCAGTCGGTGCTGTGGCCGGGCGTGGTGAAATGGTACGCCAAGTCGTCGGGCACGACCAACGACAAGAGCAAGTTCATACCAGTGAGCCGCGAGGGGCTGCGACACATGCACTACCAGGGCGGCACGGACGCAGTGGCCATCTACTTAGGCAACAACCCCGAGAGCCGCATGTTCGACGGCAAGGGGCTGATACTGGGCGGCAGCCACTCGCCCAACTACAACCTGGCCGGCAGCATAGTGGGCGACCTGAGCGCAATACTGATAGAGAACATCAACCCGATAGTAAACCTGGCGCGAGTGCCGTGCAAGGACACCGCGCTGCTCTCGGACTTTGAGCTGAAGCGCGACCGCATAGCCCGCGAGACCATAGGCAAGAACGTGACCAACCTGAGCGGTGTGCCCTCGTGGATGCTCTCCGTGCTGACCAAAGTGATGGAGCTGTCGGGCAAGGAGCACCTCGAGGAGGTGTGGCCCAACGTGGAAGTGTTCTTCCACGGCGGCGTGGCCTTCACGCCCTACCGCAAGCAGTACGAGGAGCTCATCACATCGCCGCGCATGCACTACATGGAGACTTACAACGCCAGCGAAGGCTTCTTCGGCCTGCAGAGCAACCCGGCCGACCCCTCGCTGCTGCTCATGCTTGACTACGGCGTGTTCTACGAGTTCATACCGATGGACGAGTACGGCAAGGAGCACCCTACGGTGGTGCCCCTCGAGGGCGTAAGGACGGGGGTGAACTACGCCCTTGTGATCTCCACCACGTGCGGCCTGTGGCGCTACGTCATCGGCGACACGGTGAAGTTTACGTCGGTAAATCCCTACAAGTTCGTCATCACGGGCCGCACGAAGAGCTTCATCAACGCCTTCGGCGAGGAGCTGATAGTGGACAACGCCGAGCAGGGACTGGCCGAGGCCTGCCGCCGGACGGGGGCCGAGGTGAGCGAATACACGGCCGCGCCCGTGTTCATGGACGGCGAGGCCAAGTGCCGCCACCAGTGGCTCATAGAGTTTGCCAAAGAGCCAGACGACCTCAACGCCTTCGCCAAGCTGCTCGACGCCAAGCTGCAGGAGATTAACAGCGACTACGAGGCCAAGCGGTACAAGGACATCACTCTGCAACATCTCGAGATTGTAAAGGCGCGCCCCGGCCTCTTCAACGACTGGCTGAAGTCGAAGGGCAAGCTGGGCGGACAACACAAGGTGCCGCGCCTGTGCAACAACCGCGAGATAATAGAACAGATGCTGAAACTTAATGACGAAGACATTAATGAAAAATGAAGAATGAAAAATGCGCTATGCATAATTCCCAACTCTCTTAACCCATCCACATGCTTAACTATAACCCCATAAAGCGCATGCTGCGTTATTTGGCTGATTTGGGTCATCGGCCCAATTTTGCCGATAGGCCTAATAGGCCCCATGCGGCGTGGGTGCTGGCGGCGGCGCTGCTGGCCGTGGCGTCGTGCGCAAAGATGGGGCAGCCCGACGGCGGCTGGTACGACGAGACGCCGCCCGTGATAGTGAGGACCACGCCAAAAGACAAGGGCGTGAACGTGAAGCAGAAGAAGATCACGATATACTTCGACGAGTTCATACAGGTGGACAACCCTACGGAGAAGGTCGTCATATCGCCGCCGCAGATAGAGCAGGCCGAGATACAGGCCGCCGGCAAGAAGATAGAGGTGGAGCTGAAAGACACGCTCAGGGAGAACACGACGTACACCGTTGACTTCTCCGACGCCATAAGCGACAACAACGAAGGCAACCCCCTGGGCAACTACACCTACACGTTCTCTACGGGCGACCACATCGACACGCTCGAAGTGGCCGGCTACGTGCTCAACGCCCGCGACCTCGAGCCTATCAAGGGCATACTCGTGGGCCTCTACGACGACCTCAGCGACTCGGCCTTCACCAAGAAGCCCATGCTGAGAGTGTCGCGCACGGACAGCCGCGGACGCTTCGTCATCAAGGGCATAGCCCCCGGCAGCTACCGCATCTACGCCCTGCAAGACGCCGACAACAACTACGTGTTCAACCAGAAGAGCGAACAGATAGCCTTCTCGCACGACGTAATAGTGCCTTCGTGGAAGCCCGACGTGCGCCAAGACACCACCTGGCTCGACTCGCTGCGCATAGACTCAATCAAGCGCGTGCCCTACACCCACTTCCTGCCCGACGACATCGCCCTGCGAGCCTTCACCGAGACGCAGACAGACCGCGTGCTAATAAAGAGCGAGAGGGCCGAGCCCGACCGCTTCACCTTCTTCTTCAGCTACGGCGACAGCCTGCTGCCCGAGGTGCGCGGGCTCAACTTCGACAGCACGGACGCCTTCGTGACCGAAGCCACCGAGATGCGCGACACCGTGACTTACTGGCTGCGCGACACCATGCTCGTAAACCAAGACACGCTGCGCATGGAGGTGAAATACATGGCGACGGACACGCTCGGAGTGCTGCGCCAGCGGACTGACACCTTAGACATGCTGGCCAAGACGCCCTACGAGAAGCGGCTCGAGCAGAAGGCTAAGGAATACGAGGACTGGAAGAAGAAGCAAGACCGGGCCAAGAGGCGCGGCAAGCCTTACGACTCGATAATGCCGCCCGTGCTGCTCGAGCCCGAATATCTCGTCAACTCAGAGCCCGACCCCGACCAAAACATAGCCATCCGCATGCCCGTGCCGCTGCTCAAGGCCGACACGGCCCGCATACACCTATACTCTAAGCACGACTCCCTGTGGTACCGCTCGCCCTACGTGTTCAGGCCTAAGGAGGGCGAAAGCCGCACGTACGAGCTGCTCGGCGAGTGGAGGCCCGGCATAGAGTACAGCCTCGAGATAGACACGATGGCCTTCACCGACATATACGGCAAGGTGTCGGCACCCTACAAGCAGGGCTTCAAGGTGAAGACCGAAGACTCTTACGCCACCGTGCTGTTCAGCCTCACGGGCATGGCCGACACCACCGTGGTGGTGCAGCTGCTCGACTCGTCAGACGGCGTGGTGAAGGAAACCACCACGCGCAACGGCACGGCCGAGTTTTTCTACGTAGCCCCCGGCACGTATTACGCCCGGATGTTCGTCGACTCCGACAACGACGGCGAATGGGATACCGGCGAATACGCCGCCGACCGCCAGCCCGAGGCCACCTACTACTACCCAGAGAAGCTGGAGTGCAAGGAGAAATGGGACATGACCCTGACCTGGGACCCCGAGGGGCGGAGCCTCTTCAAGCAAAAGCCGATGGAGATAACCAAGCAGAAGCCGGAACAGGAAAAGACGATAAAACGGCGCAACCAGGAACGCGCCGAGAAGCTCGGAATACCATTTCCCGGACAAAAATAAGACCGTAACGAAAACCTACGACACATGATGAAACATCTGAAAATCTTAATGTTGCTCGCCGCCATGCTCGGGCTGGCCGGCAACGCTGCGGCGCAATGCAGCTTCAGGAACACGGCGTTCAAGTCGGGCGAGTTCCTGTCTTACAATCTCTACTTCAACTGGAAGTTCGTATGGGTCAAGGTGGGCACGGCCTCGATGTACGTAGTACAGAGCAAGTACGGCGGACAAAACGCCTACCGCGCCAGCCTCACCACGAAAGGCAACAGCAAGATGGACAAGATATTCGTGATGCGCGACACGCTGCTGTGCTACTCCACGCTCGACCTTGCCCCGCTCTACTACCGCAAGGGCGCGCTCGAGGGCAAACGCTACACCGTGGACGAAGTGTGGTACAAGTATCCCGGAGGCAACTGCAGCGTGACGCAAAGCCGGCGCTATAAGGACGGACACGTGGACAAGCGCACAGTGAACCCCGGCCAGTGCGTCTACGACATGATGAACATGTTCCTCCGCGCACGCAGCTTCGACCCGGCCAACTGGAAGGCCGGATACGAGGTTGACTTCCGCATAGCCGACGGCAACAGCCTCAACCCGGCCAAGATAAAATTCCTCGGACGCACCACGGTGAAGGCCGACAACGACGTGAGCTACCGCTGCCTCGAGCTGTCTTACACCGAGCAGGACAAGGGCGAATGGCGCGAGATAGCCCGATTCTTCGTCACCGACGACGCCAACCACGTGCCCGTGCGCCTTGACATGTTCCTGAAGTTCGGCTCGGCCAAAGCCTTCCTCACCAACATGAAGGGCGTGAAGAACAAGACGACGTCCATAACGAAGAAGTAGCATGCGCCATCGACCGACAAGACTCATAGCCGCGGCACTGGCCGCCATCATGCTGCCGGCCGCAGTCACGGCGCAGACCCTGCACGAGCGCATAGCCGCACTGGTCGAAGGCAAGCAGGCCCGGGTAGGCGTAGCGTGGATAGCCGACGGCCTGTCAGGCACCTACGACAACGACTCGACATATCCGCTGATGAGCGTCTTCAAGACCCACGGTGCCGTGGCCGCCCTGCGCCGCATGCAGCGCGCCGGCACGCCCACCGACACGCTGATACGCGTGGAGGCCGCAGAGATGCACAAAGACACATACAGCCCACTGCTGAAGATGCACCCCGACGGCGCATTCACCATACGCCTTGACAGCCTGCTCCACTACAGCGTGGCCCTGAGCGACAACAACGCCTGCGACGTGATAATACGCCTGGCGGACGGCATAGCGGCCGTAAGCCGGGAGATGCGCGCCATAGGGCTGACCGACTTCGCCCTGACCGAGACCGAGGCCACGATGCACGCCTGCCCCATGCGCTCGTACAACAACCGCTCTACGCCGCTGTCCGTAGCCAGCCTGTTCAGGAAGATATACGAAGACGGCATCCTAACGGGCGGATACGCCGCCCTGCTGCGCCGCACCCTCGAGGCCACGGCTACCGGACCCGACAAGATGGCCGCCGCACTCAGCCCAGGCATGACGCTCGCCCACAAGACGGGCACGGGCGCCACCCTCGACGACGGCACCATGATAGCCGACAACGACGCCGGCACCGTAATCCTGCCCGACGGCCGCCGCATATACGCAGCCGTGCTGATAAAAGACTCGAAGCTCGGCCCGCGCGAGAACGCAAGGCTGATAAGGGAAATAACGAAGACGATAATAAATTTTGGAATTTAAAGAAGGTAGAGAAGTTATCACTCGCGAGTGATAACTTCTTTAACTTCTCTAACTTCTATAAAAAATAAAACGATGAAGAAACTATACATAGAAACCTACGGCTGCCAGATGAACGTGGCCGACAGCGAAGTAGTAGCCTCCGTGATGCAGATGGCCGGCTACGACACGTGCGACAGCCTCGACGAAGCCGACGCCGTATTCCTCAACACGTGCAGCGTGCGTGACAACGCCGAGCAGAAGATACTCAACCGCCTCGAGGCCCTCAACGCCGCGCGCCGCAGCCGCAAGAGGCTCATAATAGGCGTGCTCGGATGCATGGCCGAACGCGTGAAGCAAGACCTCATAGACCACCACCACGCCGACCTCGTGGCCGGCCCCGACGCCTACCTCACCCTGCCCGACCTCATAGCCCAAGCCGAAACCGGCCATAAGGCCGTCAACATAGAGCTGTCCGCCACCGAGACCTACCGCGACGTCGTGCCCCGGCGCCTCTGCGGCACCCACGTAGGCGGATTCGTCAGCATAATGCGCGGCTGCAACAACTTCTGCCACTACTGCATAGTGCCCTACACCCGCGGCCGCGAACGCAGCCGCGACCCAGAGAGCATACTCCGCGAAGTGCGCGACCTGCACGACCGCGGCTACAAGGAAGTCACCCTCTTAGGGCAAAACGTAAACTCGTACAGAAGCCCCCTCCCGCTCACCCATAAGGGAGAGAGACAAGCTACCCCTGAAAGCACAAGCCGCGACGCAAGCCAAGCCCCCTCCCCCCACGGGGAGGACCGGAGAGGGGCTTTCCCAGAGCTGCTCGCCCTCGTGGCCGAGACGTTCCCCGACATGCGCGTGCGCTTCACCACGAGCCACCCCAAAGACATGAGCGACGAGACGCTCGCCGTGATAGCCGCACACCCCAACATATGCCGCCACATCCACCTGCCCGTGCAGAGCGGATCAGACCGCATACTCAAGCTGATGAACCGCAAGTACACCCGCCAATGGTATCTCGACCGCGTGGCCGCCATACGCCGCATGATCCCCGACTGCTCGATAACCACCGACATCTTCGTAGGCTACCACTCTGAGACCGAGGAAGACCACCAAGCGTCGCTCTCGCTCATGCGCGAGGTAGGCTACGACTCGGCCTTCATGTTCAAGTACAGCGAGCGCCCCGGCACCTACGCCTCAAGGCACCTGCCCGACGACGTGCCCGAGGAAGTGAAGCTGCGGCGCCTCGCCGAGATGATAGACCTGCAGACGCGCCTCTCGGCCGAGAGCAACGCCCGCGACGTAGGCCGCGAGTTCGACGTCCTCGTCGAAGGCTTCAGCAAGCGCAGCCGCGCCCGGCTCTACGGCCGCACCTCGCAAAACAAGGTGGTAGTCTTCGACAAGGGCAGCCGCCACATCGGCGACACCGTGCGCGTAAGGATAACCTCGAGCTCGAGCGCCACGCTTATGGGAGAGGAGATTAAAAGTTAAGAATAAAAATGCCTTGCGCTTTATCCGTAATCGAAACGGATATCACGCCAAGGCATTTTTCTTAATACGTTAACCAACTAATCATGAAAACTTCTTTCTTTACTTCATTTTATATTAATAACATAATATCATGAAAAGGATACTCGGGTTGGACCTCGGCCCAAACAGCATAGGCTGGGCCGTGGTGAATGAAAGTGAGAATGAGAACGAAAAGTCGTCGATAATAAAAATAGGTTCTCGTATTATAAGTCTCGACGATTTCGTAAGTACGAAAACGGGAAAAGAAAGTAAAGACCCTTTGAAGGACTTTTGTAGCGGGAAAGGTATATCCACATGTGCCGGACGCACTCTTAAGCGCGGCATGCGCCGCAACCTTAAGCGTTACAAGATGCGCCGCGACTGTCTTGTAGGCCTGCTGAAGGCCAACGGGTGGATAACCGACTATACGGTGCTGGCCGAGCACGGCAACCGTACTACTTTCGAGACGCGCCGGCTTAGGGCGAAGGCTGCTACTGAGGAGGTGACGCTCGAAGAACTGGCCCGCGTGCTGCTGATGATCAACAAGAAGCGCGGCTATAAGAGCAGCCGCAAGGCCAGGCAGGACGGCGAGGACGGGCGGCTGATTGACGGCATGGAGGTGGCCAAGCGGCTGTACGACGAGGGGCTTACCCCGGGGCAGTATGCCTTGGGCTTGTTGAGGAACGGCAAGAAGTACGTGCCCGACTTTTACCGTTCCGACCTGCAGGCGGAGTTCGACAGGATATGGGATTTCCAAAAACAGTTTTATCCTGACGTGCTCACCGACGCGCTTAAGAACGAGCTTGCCGGCAAGAACGAAAAGCAGACTTGGGCCGTATGCGCAGCGCCGTTTGACATTAAGGGCATAAAGCGCGACACTAAAGGCGACGCGCTGCGTCTTGAAAACTATAAGTGGCGCGACGAGGCGCTGAGGTCGAAGCTCGACTTGGAGCGTTTGGCCATAGTGTTGCAAAAAGTAAACGGGCAGATGAAGAACTCGAGCGGATACCTCGGGGCGATAAGCGACCGCAGCAAGGAGCTGTATTTCAAGGGCATGACCGTAGGCCAATACCAGATGGCCGAGCTTGACGAAGACCCCAACCGCAGCCTTAAGAACCAAGTGTTCTACCGCCAGGACTACCTTGACGAGTTCGAGCGCATCTGGGAGACGCAGGCCGGGTGGCACAAGGAGCTTACGCCTGAACTGAAGCACGAGATACGCGACATAACTATATTCTACCAGCGCCCGCTGAAGTCGCAGAAGGGTCTTGTAGGCTTCTGCGAGTTCGAGAGCCGCGAGGTTGAAGTAGAGGTTGACGGCCGTATGAAGAAGCGCACCATAGGGCTGAAAGCAGCGCCGAAGTCGTCGCCGCTATACCAGGAGTTCCGCCTTTGGCAGACGGTGAACAACGTGCAGGTTAAGGGCGAGGTGGCGCAGGACGGGCCGGCCGACTTGTTCGGCAACGTTACGACGCGCAAGCGCGGCAAGCGCTTCCTTACGCAAGAGGAAAAGGAGACGCTCGTAAGGGAACTGGCCTTCAAGGAGAAGATGACCAAGAAGGAAATACTGAAGCTGCTCTTCGACAACCCATCCGAGCTCGACCTTAACTATAAGGAGATAAAGGGCGACACAACCCGGGCGGCGCTCTTGAAGGCGTGCCAGGCGATAGTCGAGATGAGCGGCCACGGCAGTTACGACTTCGCGAAGATGACGGCCGGCGAAGTGACGGGCGTAATTGAGCCGATATTCGGCGCGCTCGGTTTCAATACGGACATTCTGCGCTTCGACTCGTCGCTCGAGGGCAAGGCTTTCGCCGCGCAGCCGGCTTACAGGTTGTGGCACTTGCTGTATTCTTACGAGGGCGACAAGTCGAACACGGGCGACGAAAAGCTGATAGGCAAGATAACGGCCCTTTACGGTTTCGACAGGGAGTATGCCGCCGTGATAGCCGCCCTGGCGTTAGAGCCTGACTACGGCAGCCTTAGCGCGAAAGCCATGCGCAGGATACTGCCTTACATGAAAGACGGGCTGGAATACAGCACGGCGTGCCAGTACGCCGGCTACCGCCATTCGGCGCGCTCGCTTACCAAAGACGAGATAGAAAGCAAGCAACTGAAGGACAAGCTGGAAGAACTGCCGAGGGGCTCGCTGCGCAACCCCGTTGTCGAGAAGATATTGAACCAGATGATAAACGTCGTCAACTCGGCAATCGCCGAATACGGCCGCCCCGACGAGATACGCGTCGAGATGGCGCGCGAGCTGAAGAAGAGCGCCGCCGAGCGCGACGAGATGGTGAAGGCGATAAACAAGGCCACGGCCGAGAACGACGCTTACCGCAAGGAACTTAAGGAAGAGTTCGGCATGCAGAACCCCAGCCGCAACGACATAATAAAATACCGCCTTTACCTCGAACTGAAGGAAAACGGATTCCATACGCTTTACTCGGATACGTACATACCGCGCGAAAAACTGTTCAGCAAGGAGTTCGACGTGGAACACATCATTCCGCAGGCGAAGCTCTTCGACGACTCTTTCTCCAATAAGACGCTCGAGTCAAGGAGCGTGAACATAGAGAAAAGCAACATGACGGCGCGCGACTATGTGCTCAGAAAATACGAAAAGGCCGGACTCGACGCTTACGAGAAACGCGTAGAGGCAATGTTCGCCAAAGGCGCGATAAGCAAGACGAAACGCAACAGGCTGCTGACGGCCGAGGAAGACATACCCGACGGGTTCATAAACCGCGACCTCAACGACACGCAATACATAGCCCGCAAGGCGCACGAGATATTGGAGGAAGCGGCTAGGAGGGTTACTTCGACCACGGGGTCGGTTACCGACCGCCTGCGCGAGGACTGGCAGCTCGTAGACATGATGAAGGAGCTTAACTGGGACAAGTACGACCGGCTCGGGCTGACCGAAATAGTGCAAGACAAGGACGGGCGGCGCATACGCCGCATAAAGGACTGGACAAAGCGCAACGACCACCGCCACCACGCAATGGACGCGCTGACCATAGCCTTCACCAAGCCGAGCTTCATACAATACCTTAACAACCTTAACGCGCGCAGTGACAAGGGCGGCAGCATATACGCCATAGAGCGTAAGGAACTTTACCGCGACAAGGGCGGCAAGCTGAGGTTCCGTCCGCCAATGCCGCTCGACGAGTTCCGCGCCGAGGCGAAGCGCCAACTCGAAAGCGTGCTCGTTTCGATAAAGGCGAAAAACAAGGTCGTTACGCGCAACGTGAACATTTTCAAGGTGAAAAACGGAGTGAAGAAGAAAGTGCAGCTTACGCCGCGCGGACAGCTGCACAACGAGACAATATACGGCTGCATAAGGCGTTACGACACGAAAGAGGAAAAAGTAAACGCCTCGTTCAATGAGGAAAAGATAATGACCGTGGCCGACAAGCGCTACCGCGATGCCCTGCTCGAAAGGCTGAGGATGTGCCGCGGAGACGCCAAAAAGGCGTTTACCGGAAAGAACAGCCTCGACAAGAACCCGCTGTTCACCGACAAGTCGCACACACGCAAAGTTCCGTCGAAAGTGAAAACCGTAACGCTTCAAAACATATTCACGCAACGTAAGGAAGTGTCGAAAGACTTGAAAGTTGACAAAGTGATAGACAAACGGGTGAGAGACATACTTAAGGAACGCCTCGAACAGTTCGGCGGCGACGCCCAAAAAGCGTTCTCCAACCTCGACGAAAACCCGATCTGGCTCAACAAGGAAAAAGGCATAAGGATAAAGCGCGTCACCATCACAGGTGTAAGCAACGCCGTTGCGCTGCACGACAAGCACGACAACTGCGGCAGGCCCGTGCTCGACGCCGACGGCCGCCGACAGCCCGTCGACTTCGTAAGCACGAGCAACAACCACCATGTGGCCATATTCCGCGACGCCGACGGCAACCTGCAGGAACACGTCGTGTCGTTCTACGAAGCCACGGCCCGCGCCATACAGCATCTGCCCGTAATCGACCACGATTACAAGAAGGACGAAGGCTGGCAGTTCCTCTTCACGATGAAACAGAACGAATATTTCGTTTTCCCTAACGAACAGACTGGCTTCGACCCGAAGGAAACCGACTTGCTCGATCCTAAGAACTACGCCGATATAAGCAAAAACCTGTTCAGGGTACAGAAAATATCGACGAAGAATTATCATTTTAGACACCATTTGGAAACTACGGTTGAGGATAATAAAATGTTAAAAGGAATAACATGGAAGAATATGCGATCTTTAACTGGATTAGATAAAATAGTCAAAGTCCGTGTCAACCACCTCGGCCAAATAGTTGCCGTAGGCGAATACTAATAAAAAAACGAAGTAGCCATGATTAAGCGCACACTATGCTTCACCTCTCCGGCCTATCTCTCGCTGAAAGACAGGCAGATGGTTATCCGACTGCCCGAGGCGGAGAAGGCCGGAGTGCCCGAGGCGCTGAAGCGAGAGGCCGTAAGGACGATACCGGTGGAGGACATCGGCGTAGCGGTGCTCGACAACAGGCGGATAACCGTTACGCACGGACTGCTCGAGGCGTTGTTGGAAAACAACTGCGCCGTCGTTACGTGCGACGGCCGGGGCATGCCCGTGGGCCTGATGCTGCCCTTGTGCGGCAACACCGTGCAGAGCGAACGCTTCCGCGACCAGATAAGCGCCTCGATACCGCTGAAGAAGCAGCTTTGGCAGCAGACGGTGAAGGCGAAGATCGACAACCAGGCAGAGGTGCTGGCCGAGTGCGCCGGGGCCGAGACGGGATGCATGCGCCGTTGGTCGGCCGACGTGCGCAGCGGCGACGCCGACAACCTCGAAGCCCGCGCCGCGGCGTACTATTGGAAAAGCCTGTTCGCCGGCGTGCCCGTGCCCGGCCCGTTCACGCGCGACCGCGAAGGCGCGCCGCCAAACAACCTGCTCAACTACGGCTATGCCATACTGCGCGCCGTAGTGGCCCGCTCGCTCGTGTCGAGCGGGCTGCTGCCCACGCTCGGCATACACCACCACAACCGATACAACGCCTACTGCTTGGCCGACGACGTGATGGAGCCTTACCGCCCTTACGTAGACCGGCTCGTACACGGCATCGCCGTAGAAATGCGCGGCAACGTGCCCGCCGACCTTACCAAAGAACTTAAGATGCGCCTGCTCGGCATACCGGTAATCGACGTAAAGATAGGCGGCAAGCGCAGCCCGCTAATGGTGGCCGCCACGCAGACAACGGCCTCGCTCTACAAATGCTTCACGGGCGAGGCGCGCCGCATAGCCTATCCTGATTTGCGGTTATAGGGTTGTGCGGTTGTTGGGTTATGCGGTTATCGGGTTATGCGGTTGCCGGGTTGTGCGGTTGCTGGGGGTGTAAACAGACGTTACGTAATATATTTCTCACCTTCCCACCTCCTCACCTTTTTTACTTTTTTACCTTTTCACCTTTTTACCTTTAAAAAATGTCTTCCCGTTTCAGCGAATACCGGATTATGTGGATACTCGTGTTTTTCGACCTACCGACCGAGACCAAACGCGACAAGCAGGCATACGCCCTTTTCCGCAAGAACCTGCAGCGCGACGGCTTCACAATGTTCCAGTTTTCCATCTACGTGCGCCACTGCGCCAGCATGGAGAACGCCCAGGTGCACATCAGGCGCGTGAAGTCGTTCCTCCCAAAATACGGACACGTAGGCGTGCTATGCATAACCGACAAGCAGTTCGGAGCCATCGAGCTTTTCTACGGCAAGAAACCCGTAGAGCCCAACGCCCCCGGGCAGCAGCTCGAACTGTTCTGACATAACTGGCATTCGTGCCTGATATTTATGTTTGTTTAACTTATCCGCCGTCCCGTTTCCGCTATCTAAACGGCATTTCGGCCTTACCGTTCAGCCGTATGGGCATCTTACGTCCCTGTTATTAGAAACAAATAATCCGACCCACAAGGTCGGATTATTTGTTCGGACAACCATCTTTTTCCATTTCTATTTTGTTGCTTATCTCACTGATTATCAGCTTATTGCCGACATCGTGATGTTTATCCTCTTGCAAAGATACGAATTTTAAAGCAAATCACAACGATTTCTTGTTTGTTGTGGATGTCGTTCTTGATGTTTATCCTCTTGCAAAGATACGAATTTTAAAGCAAATCACAACAAATACTTTTGAACATCGACTTAGTAAAGGATGTTTATCCTCTTGCAAAGATACGAATTTTAAAGCAAATCACAACTGCCTGGTGGCGCTTCTCCAGTAATGCCGGATGTTTATCCTCTTGCAAAGATACGAATTTTAAAGCAAATCACAACTGGTTTGATATTGAAACGTCTTTCCCAAATGATGTTTATCCTCTTGCAAAGATACGAATTTTAAAGCAAATCACAACTCATGGTATATTAGAGCTCCATTACCGTCCGATGTTTATCCTCTTGCAAAGATACGAATTTTAAAGCAAATCACAACTGTTGCGCGAGTAAAGGCGCAAGTTTTAACGATGTTTATCCTCTTGCAAAGATACGAATTTTAAAGCAAATCACAACACAGTTAGTGTTGTTGTGCAGAACATGCCGATGTTTATCCTCTTGCAAAGATACGAATTTTAAAGCAAATCACAACCAATGACACGAAAGTTGATTTAACTACTTGATGTTTATCCTCTTGCAAAGATACGAATTTTAAAGCAAATCACAACATCTATGCACTTGGCTTAATTGGTGCTTATGATGTTTATCCTCTTGCAAAGATACGAATTTTAAAGCAAATCACAACGATGGCAAATCAGAGCCAGAAGTACAAAAGATGTTTATCCTCTTGCAAAGATACGAATTTTAAAGCAAATCACAACGAACGATGTGGTAAACCATATTGATGGGAAGATGTTTATCCTCTTGCAAAGATACGAATTTTAAAGCAAATCACAACACGTAATGGAAGACACCAACGGCGTGCCCCGATGTTTATCCTCTTGCAAAGATACGAATTTTAAAGCAAATCACAACGTGCTAAATATAGCTGTAGGCATATCAATAATTAAGGAAAATGTCTTTTAGCTTTTAAACGTAATCAGAACTTATACCTTTTTCAATAAACTCCGACAAATAGCTGAGGGCCAGGCTTTTCCGCACATGCCGCCTTCGGGCGCGCAAAAGGCGGCTAACGGCGGCGCGAGAGGCGGCCTTTCGGCGGGCAAAAGGCGGCATGCGTAAAAATCAGGACGGATTATTAACGCTTTAGCGCAAAAACTTAAGATATTTTGCTAACTTTGCATCTGATAAGGCTTTACCCATACCATGATTATCATTTTTCTAAACGATTAATACTGTTTACTATGGACTTAAGAAAAAAGATCTCTATCGCTGTGATGTGCCTGCTGGGGTGCGTGTGCGCCTCGGCGGCCGACAAGAAGGACGCTCGCACGGACCGCGAGGTGTGGTGCGACGCGCTCTACAAGATGGCAGAGCCGGTGCTCTCTAACATGAGCCGCGGAGAGCTGCAGAAGAACATGACGCTCGAGCTTAGCCCTACGTGGGACGGACGCAACCGCAAGGTGGCTTACATGGAGTGCTTCGGCCGACTGATGGCGGGCCTGGCCCCGTGGCTCTCGCTGCCCGACGACGGCACGCCCGAGGCCGACAGGCGCAAGCGGCTCAGGGAGTGGGCGCTGAAGAGCTACGCCAACGCCGTTGACCCCGACAGCCCTGACTATCTGCTGTGGCGCGAGGAGGGGCAGACGCTGGTCGACGCGGCCTACGTGGCCGAGAGCTTCCTGCGGGGCTACGACGCCCTGTGGGTGCCGCTCGACTCGGTGACGAAGCAGAGGTACATAAGGGAGTTCACCCAGCTGAGGCGCGTAGACCCGCCTTACACCAACTGGCTGCTGTTCTCGGCCACGGTGGAGTGCTTCCTGATGAAGGCCGGGGCGCAGTATGACGCTTACCGCATAGTGTCGGCACTGAGGAAGGTAGACGAGTGGTACGCCGGCGACGGCTGGTATTGCGACGGGCCCGACTTCGCCTTCGACTATTACGGCAGCTACGTGCTTCACCCGATGTACGTGGAGTGTCTCGAGACGTTCACCGACGGCGGCCGGCGCAAGATATGGAACGCGCCCTCGTGCACGTTCCAGTCGGGGCTGAAGCGCATGCAGCGCTTCGGCATGATATTGGAGAGGATGATCTCGCCAGAGGGCACGTTCCCCGTGTTCGGCCGCTCCATCACCTACCGCACGGGCACCATGCAGCCACTGGCGTTGCTCTCATGGCGCAAGTGGCTGCCCGAGGAGCTGAGCGAGGGGCAGGTGAGGGCCGCGCTCACGGCCGTGATAAGGCGCATGCTCGGCGACGGACACAACTACAACGAGGGCGGATACCTCACGCTGGGCTTCAACGGCAGCCAGCCTAACATATCAGACTGGTACACTAACAACGGCAGCCTCTACATGGCCTCGCTGGCCTTCCTGCCGCTCGGGCTGGCGGCCGACGACTCTTTCTGGACGGCGCCCGCCGAGGACTGGACGTCGAAGAAGGCCTGGGAGGGCAAGGATTTCCCCAAAGACCATGCGTTCTATGAATAATCGGCATACATGCGCCCGCGCCTACAAGGGCAAAGCTACGGGCAGACGGGTGCTCGGGGCTGGCCTTGCGGTCTGCCTGATGCTCGGGGCCTGCCTGTCGCCGGCCCGTGGGCAGGCCGTCAGGGCGAGGCTCTCGGCCGTGGCCGAGGGCTACAGCCGCACGTCGGTCAACACGGCCGTGTTCCGCAACAGCTCGCTTACGACGTGGGGCGACGAGCAGTACATATCGTTTTACGACGCCGACGGCCGCCTCGTGGTGGGCAAGCGCAAGCTGGGCACGGACGAGTGGACGCTGCGCCCCACGGCCTACAAGGGCAACGCTGCCGACGCGCACAACGTGATAAGCATGGCCGTAGACGGCGACGGATACCTGCACGTGGCCTTCGACCACCACAACACGCCGCTCGCCTACTGCCGCTCGGTCGGCCCCGGCTCGCTCGAGCTTGGGCCGAAGGAGCCTATGACGGGCAAGGACGAGCAGCGAGTGACCTACCCCGAGTTTTACCGCCTGGCCGACGGCGGCCTGATCTTCGCATACAGGTCGGGCGAGTCAGGACGGGGCAACCTCGTGATGAACCGCTACGACCCGCAGACCCGCAGCTGGAGCCGCCTGCACGACGTGCTCATAGACGGCGAGGAGCGGCGCAGCGCTTACTGGCAACTGTGCATGGACGGGGGCGGCACGATGCACCTGTCGTGGGTGTGGCGCGACACGTGGGGCGTGGAGACCAACCACGACCTGTGCTACGCCCGCTCGCGCGACGGCGGCAAGACGTGGGAGAAGTCGACCGGCGAGCCTTACGCCCTGCCGATAACGGCCGCCACGGCCGAGTACGCCTGCCGCATACCGCAAAACTCGGAGCTGATAAACCAGACGGGCATGGCCGCCGACGACGAGGGCCGGCCATACATAGCCACCTACTGGCGCTCTGAGGGCGACAGCGTGCCGCAATACCGCATAGTGTGGAACGACGGCCGCCGATGGCGCGCCGCGCAGGTGACGCGCCGCACCACGCCCTTCAGCCTGAGCGGCGGCGGCACCAAGATGATACCCATATCGCGGCCGCGCCTCATCGTAGACGGCGGCAAGGCCTTCATGCTCTTCCGCGACGAAGAGCGCGGCAGCCTCGTGTCGATGCTCATAGCCAATTTGGCGGACAAGCCGGCGGGCGCGCAAGGCGAAGCTCACGACCGCCCCGCAACTGACGGCTTGCCGACTAAAATAATAGACCTGACCGATTTTCCCGTAGACGCGTGGGAGCCGACACTCGACACCGAGCTGTGGACCCATAGGCGCAAGCTCCACGTGTTCGTGCAACGCACGGGCCAGGGCGACGGCGAACGCCAAGTAGAGATAGAGCCGCAAATGATCAACGTGCTCGAAGTAAGCTGGTGACCGCATAACCCGATAACCAAAAAACCGTATAACCCAAAACAAACCGTATAACCCAAAAACCAAAAACCGTATAACCCCATAACCCCCAAAAACCGTATAACCCCAAACAAAATGAAAGCATTAAGACAACTGCTGGCGGCGGCCGTAGTGTGCGCAGCCGCCGCACCGGCGTTAGCCGCAGGCGAGGCCGACAAGGTGATAGAAACGATACACAAGGTGAACCGCCACTGGCAGCAAACCCACACGGAGCCGGGCACGGCCTTCTGGCACAACGCAGCCTACCACACGGGCAACATGGAGGCCTGGAAGCTGACGGGCGAGAAAGACTATTACGACTACTCGGTGAAGTGGGCCGAGCACAACCAATGGGCCGGAGCGCGCGGCACCGACCGCTCAAAGTGGAAATACTCCTACGGCGAAACAGACGACTACGTGCTCTTCGGCGACTGGCAGGTGTGCTTCCAGACATACGCCGACCTCTACACGGCCCAGCCCGACCCGAAGAAGATAGCCCGGGCGCGCGAAGTGATGGAGTATGAGATGTCGACCGACAAGTACGACTACTGGTGGTGGGCCGACGGCCTGTACATGGTGATGCCCGTGATGACCAAGATGTACAAGATAACGGGCGACAAGCTCTACCTTGAGAAGCTCTACGAATACTGGACTTACGCCGACAAGCTGATGTACGACGCCGACGCACGCCTTTACTACCGCGACGCCAAATACATATACCCGAAGCATAAGACGGCATCGGGCAAGAAGGACTTCTGGGCGCGCGGCAACGGATGGGTGCTGGCCGCGCTGGCCAAAGTGCTGCAAGACCTGCCCGCCGACGACCCTCACCGCCAAGCCTACCTCGACCGCTACAAGCTCATGGCCGAGGCCGTGGCGGCCTGCCGGCAGCCGGGCGGCTACTGGACGCGCAGCATGCTCGACCCCGACTTCGCCCCGGGCTGCGAGACCAGCGGCACGGCCTTCTTCACCTACGCCCTGATGTGGGGCGTTAACAACGGCGTGCTCGACCGCGCCACCTACGCCCCCGTGGCGCTCGAGGGCTGGCGGTATCTCACGGAGACGGCCCTGCAGGCCGACGGCTCGGTGGGCTACGTGCAGCCGATAGGCGAACGGGCGATACCCGGGCAGGTGGTAGACAGGCAGTCGACGGCCGACTTCGGCGTGGGCGCCTTCCTGCTCGCAGCCTGCGAAACGGCAAAATATTATAAAAATGAATAATCATTTAGATGAATAAAGAAAAATCCAATAGCGTTGCAGTCTTACAATTCTAAGTTAACAGCACTATTGGATTTTTTATTTTTCATTCTTCATTTAAATGATTATTCATTTTTCATTCTTCATTTAAATGATTGTTCACTTGATTTCGTTCCACGCCGGGGGAGTCTTGCCGAGCAGGTTTCTTACGAAGAAGTCGTAACGCTTGTGCTCGCCGTAGTCTTCGCCCATGGTGTGGTGGGCGCCGGGGATTACCACCAGCTCGAAGTCCTTGCCGGCCTTTACGAGGGCGTTGACCACCTGCATCGTCGAAGCGGGGTCTACGTTGTCGTCAAGCTCTCCCACTACGAGCATCAGCGGACGGGTGAGCTTGTGGGCGTTGACCACGTTGGAGCATTCCTCGTACTGCTTGCCCACGGGGTAGCCCATCCACAGCTCGTTCCACCAGATCTTGTCCATCCTGTTGTCGTGGCACCCGCAAGCCGAGTAGGCGGCCTTGTAAAACTCGGGGTGGAACAGCACGGCGGCAAGCGCCTCCTGGCCTCCGGCCGAGCAGCCGAAGATGCCCACGCGGTCGGCGTCCATGTAGGGATACTTCTCGGCGGCGCCCTTTATCCAGGCTATGTGGTCGGGCAGGCCGGCGTCCTTGAGATTCTTGTAGCACATGTTCTCGAAGCTGCGCGAGCGGAACGAGGTGCCCATGCCGTCGACCATCACCACGATGAAGCCCAGCTCGGCTATCGACGTCATGTACCAGTTGTAGGGCGTGAACGTCTTCGGCACGTACTGGTTGCCCGGGCCCTGGTAGATGTACTCGAGCACGGGATACTTCTTCGACGGGTCGAAGTTAGACGGGCGGATGATGATGCCCCACATGTCGGTCTTGCCGTCGCGTCCTTTGGCCGTGAACACCTCGGGCGCCTGCCAGCCTTCGGCCATGAGGCGCGAGGCGTCGGCCGTCTCGAGCGGCATCACCACGCTGCCCGTCGCGGCGTCGCGCAGCACGGCTACGGGAGCCTTGCTCACCGTGGAATACGTGTCTACGAGATAGCGTCCGTCGGCCGAGAGCCAAGCCTCATGCATGCCTTCCTCGGGCGTCAGGCAGCGCATGTCCTTGCCGTCGAAGCCTATGCTGTAATAATGTATGTGGTAGGGGTCTTCGTCCTTATTTACGCCGTTGGCCGAGAAGTAGATGCGCGAGTTCTGCTCGTCCACCCTTATCACGCTGCGCACGTACCACTCGCCGCGCGTTATCTGGCGGACGGGGCGGCCCGTCTCGCGGTCGTACATGTACAGGTGGTTCCAGTTGTCGCGCTCGCTGGCCCATATTATGCGGCGGCCGTCGGCCAGGTCGTAGCGGTAGCGCATGGGATAGTTTACGTAGGTGTCGCTGGTCTCCTCGATGAGCGTGCGCACGCGGCCCGTCTCGGCCGAAAGCTCGAGCACGCGGTAAGCCTGGTGGCCGCGCTGGTTGTACTCGAAGGTGACGCTGCGGCTGTCGGCCGACCAGTCGGGGCCCCAGAGGTCGTACTGGCGGTCGAACAGCTCGGTAGAGGGTATGACGGCCCGGCCCGTCTCAACGTCGAATATGCAGGGCACCTTGAAGCGCAGCTCGTCGCCGGGCTTGGCGTACTCCTGCTTGTGGAGCTTAGGCTGGAGCTGGTCAGCAGGCGACGACTCCACGTAGTAGACGTAGCGCTTCTCGGCCGGGCGTATCTTGCAGGCGGCCACCTTGCGGCCGTCGGGCGACCAGCGTATGTAGGCCGAGTAATAGTTACCTAAGGTGCCGTCTACGCTCAGCTGGCGCTCGCGGCCCGTGGCCTTGTCGCGCAGCCAGATGTTGTTCTCGCGGATGAAGGCCTCCGTCTTGCCGTCGGGCGACGGGGCGGGGTCGGCCTCGCACTCGTCGTCCACCTCCATCCAGTGGCGTTGCCTCGCTGCGGCGGGCTTGCCGAGGTCGTCGAGGCGGCCGCCCGAGGCTTGCGAGTAGAGCCACCTGTGGCCGTCGAACATGAAGCTGAGCTCGCCCGTCTGCTTGTCCACGCTGAGGCGGTCGAGATAAAGGGCAGTGGCCTTCACGTCCTTGCCTGTCTTCTCTGCGAGTGCGGCGGCCAGCTTGGCGTGGTCGAAGAGATCCGTGCGGCGGCGGCCTACGGCGTCTACCATGACGTAGACCCTGCCCTCGGGCGTGTTGCGCACGTACCAGAAGCTGTCAGCGTCGGCAATCCACGTGGGGCGCACGTTAGAGTAAAACACTTTCGAGGCTGAGTACTTGTCTCTCAGCGAGTAAGCCCGGCGGTAGTCGTCGGCCGTGCCCTGCGCCTGCGCTTGTCCGCACAGGCAGGCCAGCACTAACGCCGCCGAGAGTCTGATATTGCTTATTTTCATGTTTTTATTTTAGAATTTAGAGAAGTTATAGAAGTTATCGCTCGCTCTGCTCGCTAAGAAGTTAAAGCCGTATGCATTGTTGCTTTCTCACCTTCTCACCTTCTCACCTTCTCACTTTTTCACCTTTTCACCTTTCCAAAAACTCGTTGGTGCCTACCGTGAGGGCCGGACCGAGGTGTACGGCTCCGGCCTCGTAGGGCAGCCACACGGCCATCTTGCCCTCGCCGCGGTTGGCCCAAGCGTAATAGGGGATGAGCCTCAGCGTGACGTCGCGCGTAGAGAGGCGGCCGTCATTGTCGTAGCTTATGGCCTGGGCTCCCGCCGTCACCACACGCGCTCCGCCGGGAGCCTTGTCGTCGGTGACGGTCAGCACGGGCTTGCGGGGCACCATGACTGAGAAGAGGTCGGTGCCGGCGTTGTCGCACCACTCGGCGCAGTAGACCAGCGGACCGCATTCTACGGCGAGCTTGCCGCGGTCGTCGGCCACCTTGTCACAGGCCGTCACCACGCGCGGCGACATGTCGAAGCTGACTTCCACCACGTCGCCCTTCTTCCACTTGCGGTCTATCACGAAGTAGCCCTTCTGCAGCTCCGAGCTTACCTCGCGGCCGTTCACCTTGACGGCGTACTCGGTCTCGCGGCCGTCGGCAAACCGGTAGAGCGCGCTGGGCACCACTTCTCCCCTCGCCCATCCGGGCACGCGTATCTTCATGGCAAACTCGCCCGAGCCTTTCTCGAGGCGCAGCGTCACCGCGCCGTCGAAGGGGTAGGCCGTCTGCTGCGCGAGCCTGATCTTGCGGTCGCCCACGGTGATGTCAGACGTGCCCTCGATGAAGAGGTTCACGTAAAGGCTGTCGCCCAGCGTGGCGTAAGCGTAGCCCGGCACGCTGGGCAGGAAGCGGCACAGGTTAGACGGGCAGCAGGCGCAGCCGAACCATGCCTGGCGGCTGTAGCCTCCGGCCGACTCCAACGGGTTGGGATAGAAGAAGCTGCCGCCGTCAAGCGATATGCCCGAGAGCACTCCGTTGTAAAGCGAACGCTCGAGCACGTCGTAATACTTCGAGTCGCCATGGAGCATGAACAGGCGGTGGTTGACGTACACGTTGCCTATGGCGGCGCACGTCTCGCAGTAGGCCGTGGCGTTGGGCAGCTCGTAGTTGGCGCCGAAGGCCTCGCCGTTGGCCGTGGCTCCGATGCCTCCCGTCAGGTAGAGCTTCTTGCCCACGATGTTGTCCCAAATGCGGTCGATGGCGTGTATGTAGGCCGTGTCGCCCGTCAGGGCGGCCACGTCAGCCATGCCCGAGTACATGTAGGTGGCGCGCACGGCGTGGCCTACGGCCTCGTCTTGCTCCACTACGGGCTTATGGGCCTGGCTGTAGGCGTCTTTGCGCGAGGTGCGGCCGCGCATGTCGAGAAAGAACTTAGCCTCGTCCAGATACTTCCTGTCGCCCGTCACGAGATAGAGCTTGGCCAGTGCCATCTCGGCTATCTGGTGTCCGGGCACGCGCACTAGCTGGTCCTTGCCGGGGCCGATTTCGCGGCACACGCAGTCGGCGTACTTGATGGCTATGTCTAGAAAGTTGCGCTTGCCCGTGGCCTGGTAGTGCGCCACGGCTCCCTCGATCATGTGGCCGAGGCAGTAGAACTCGTGGCTCTGCTCCTCGACGGCGGCCCACCGCTCGGGCCCTGCCCAGTGGTGGGGGTGCTTGGGGTTGATGGTGCGCGCCGTGTAGAGGTAGCCGTCGGGCTCCTGGGCGGCGGCTACGATGGTGAGCACGCTGTCGATGTATCGCTCCATCTGCTTGTCCGGGTAGGTCTGCATGAGGTAGCTCGCGCCCTCGATGGTCTTGTAGACGTCGGTGTCGTCAAACGAGAAGCCGCTCACGGTGAACGTGTCGCAGGGATTCGCCGCGCGCACGAAGTTGTCGTAGCGGCCTGACTCCTCGCACTTCTCAAAGGCCAGCGGCACGGTCACCTTGCGGCACGCGTCGAGACGGTCTTTCCAGAACCCTCCGCTCACGTGCGTGGCCGTAAACGGCACAGGCGTGATGGGGTAGCCCGCATGCTGGGCCGAGGCCGTGGCGCAGGCCAGCATGGATACGAATAATAGCTTGATTGTCTTCATGTGTATTGGTGTTTAATTGTTGATTGTTATATGTCTGTGTGTCAGCGGTTTACGCAAAGGCCGCAAATCAGGGGCCGAAAGGCGGCGGATTGCGGTCCCGAAAGCCACCTTTCGCGGCGCGAAAGGTGGCAGGGAGTTATCATTGTAAATGAAGAATGAAGAATGAAAAATGAAAAATGAAAAATGAAGAATGAAGAATGAAGAATGAAGAATGAAAAATCCAAATGCCTAACGGTTTCACCCTTTCACCCTTTCACCTTTTCATTATTCTTATCACACTAAACGAGTAAGGGGGCATCTTGTAGTCGAGCTTCTGGCCCACGCTTATGCGGCTCTCCGTGGGGCGGGCCGTGCGGTCGTCGGGCTTGCCGGTGAGCACGGTGAGGGCAGCCTCGCCGCCTGCGGTGACCCCGGTCAGGTCGGCCGAGGCGCTTACCTCCACGGGCAGCATGTTGACGAGCTTGATTATCACGTCGCCCGTCCGCCCGTCAGTCACCACCGACGAGGCTATGCGCATGCGCACGTCTGGCCGCTCGCTGCTCACGGTCACGTCGGCCGGCAGGTAGGCGTCGCCCGTGTTGCGGCCGTACATCTGCTGCACGTAATAGCCCACCGTGGGCTTCACCTCATTGTTGTTGAAGTAGATGAGGTCGGGGTTCCACTGCGTGTGGCCCTCCTTAGCCAGCAGCGGCGCGTAAGACGTCATCTCCACCACGTCGCCGTTGCGCTCCACCGAGGCCAGGTAGAGGGCCTCGGCCAGCGCCGTCTCTATGTTGTTGGGGCGGCCGGGCAGGTGGGCGGCATACTCGCCGAGGTAGACCTTAGTCTTCGAGCGGTCGTAGCGGTCGTAGCGGTCGTAGAAGTCTTGGTTGTGTATGAACCATGCCGGCGGATTGTAATAGTGCTCGTCCACCACGGGCAGCTTGAGGCTGTCGGCCAGGAGCCAGCCCTCCTCGTAGTCAGAGCCTTCGTAGAAGGGGCCCACCGTGCCTATGACGGTCACCCCGGGGCGCCGCTCGCGCACGGCGTTGCATATCATGGCGTAACGCTCGGCGAACACGTCGGTTATCTGATCTTCGTTGCCGATGCCTATGTAGCGCAGGTTGAATGGCGCGGGGTGGCCGGCCTCGGCGCGCATCTTGGCCCACTTGTTGGTCTTAGGGTCGGCGTTGGCGTAGTCTATCAGGTCGATGATGTCTTGCACGTAGGCCTCCATCTCGCTCATCGGTATGCCTCCCTGCTGGCCTCCGCCCAGCTCTACGCCGGGCTTGCAGGCCGAGTTTTGGCAGGGCACGCCGGCCGCAACCACGGGCAGCGGGTCGGCTCCGATGTCCTCGCAAAACTGGAAATACTCATAGAAGCCCAACCCCAGCGTCTGGTGGTAGCCCCAGAGGTTCCACATGGGCTTGCGCCGCTCGAGCGGCCCTATCGAGTTTTTCCACCTGTACATGTTGTCCAGCCCCTGTCCGTGGGCCACGCAGCCGCCGGGGAAGCGCACGAAGCGCGGCTTCAGGTCGGCTATGGCTTGGGCCAGGTCGGCGCGCAGGCCGTTCTTGCGGCCCTTGAAGGTGTTGCGGGGAAAGAGCGACACCATGTCGAAGCAGTAGCTGCCGGCCTCGGCAGGCTCCACGGCGAGCACGGCGTCGTCGGCCGAAGCCTGGGCCGTGAGCACGGCGTCTATCTTGCGCCACTCGGCCGACGCGGCCCTGACCACCGTGCTTGCTATCTCCGTGCCATCCTTAGTGCGCAGGCTCACCTTGAGCTTGGCCGGCGAGCGGCGCACCGAGAGGCCGGCCTCGGGACTGGCCTCGCCTATCCTTACGAACATCGAGAAGTCGTACTTGGCGCCCTTCTCCACCACTATGCCGTCGTAGCCCGTGTTGACAAGGGCCGCCCCGGGGGTCTCTACGGAGAGGGCGGCGTAGTGGGGGTTGACGTCGCTCACGGGCTTAGCCTCCGATATCTGCATCGAGGCGCCGCCGCCGTCAACCCTCCATGCATAAGCGGGGCCCCAACCGTCGGCGCGGTTGTTCTCGCCGGGGGCGTACTCGAAGTCGCGGTTTTGCACCAGCTCGGCGTACAGGCCGCCGTCGGCCCCGTAGTTGATGTCCTCGAAGAACACGCCTATCAGCCTGTCGCTTATGGTCTTACGGTCGTCGGGGCGCACCTTGAGGCTCATGCTCACGGGCTGAAGGCCTGCAAAGCGGGTGCCGTCTTGCGCGGTGGTCTCGGCATATTGGGCCGCCTTGTAGTCGGCGTAGTCGGCATGGCGGCGCAGCCGCTCCACCTCGTTCCACGCCGCCTTGACCACCGTGCCCTCGCGCTCGGCGCCGTCTACCACGGCCTTAGTCCGCCCGGGCTGCGGCCACGAGGGCTTCACCACGGCGTCATAGTCGTCGGCGGTGAAGTATGTCTGCCGGCGCCAGTCTATAAGGTCGGCCGACGCCGCGTGGCCGTACTCCCTGCCGCCCTCGTGCAGCTGCCACACACAGTGCCACAGGCCGTCGGTGCCGCGCATAAGCTCGGGCTTGAGCATGCGCTTCTCCGCGCCCCAGAGCGAATAGTCGCACTTCAGGTATCCGCGGCCGTTGCCTATGCCGGCCCAGTCTTTGCCGTCGCGGCTCCATGCGAAGCGCAGGCCGCTGCGGCCGTCGTCTTGCGCCGTGGCGTAAGAGAACAGGTAGACGGAATCTTGCGCGGCCGTCACTCCGTTTACGCAGGCGCTGACCGGCGTAAGTGCGGCGCAGGCGCACAGCGCCGCCAAGAGATGCTTGCTTATCATAGCTTTATGGTTTTAATTCGTTGATATTCATTTCCCAGCGTCTTATCTACGGGCTGCGTCGGCCTTGCCCGTTATGTGGCTCTTCACCACGAGCTTGTCGCCCGAGAGGTCCACCTCGAAGAGCTGCGGCACGCGTATGTAGCGGCCCTTCACGTCCTTATGGCTGTGGAGCGACATGAGCCAGCGGCCCGTGAAGTCCTTGAAGATCATGGCGTGGCCGTAGTTAGGCGGCGTTATCGGCTGCGGCTCCTGCGTCCAGGGACCGTCGAGCGTGCCGCTCTCCGAGTAGGCCACGCCCTGCGTGTAGACGTTGTTTATCCAGCTGGTCCATAGCATGCCGAGCCTGCCCGTGGCTGTGCGGAAGAGCCATGGGCCGTCGGTCACGCGGTTGGGGCGCACCTTGCCTTCCACCACCTCGCGGCTCCAGGGCGACTCGCTGGCGCGGAAGAGCAGTCTGCCCCCGCCCACCGTGCCGCTCAGGTCGGGCTTCAGCTCGATCTTCTCTATGGTGCCGTCCCAGTTTTGCAGCCACTCCCAGCAATACACCATGTAGGGCTTGCCGTCAGTGTCCACCCAGAACGTGCCGTCGAGCGTCAGCTTGTCGGCCGGCAGGTAGGTCTCGTCTTTCATGGGGCGATAGGGTCCGTCGGAGCGGTCGCTCACCAGCACGTGGCTGGCCCTGCGCGGCAGCACGGCTCCCTTGTAGCTGCCTATCGTCAGTGAGTCGTTGGTGAAGGTGGCAAAGTAGTAGTACTTGCCGCCGTACTTGTGAAGCTCGGCCGCCCATATCTGCGGCTTGAGGCCCATCCACGAGCCGGGGTCCGTCTGCGCCACGACGTAGGGACCGTCCCACAGGTCGAGGTCGCGGCTCGTCCACATCAGGCCTCCCGTGCCGGTCATGTAATACAGTCCGGTGGCGTCGTCGGCCAAGACGCAGGGGTCGCTGAGCAGGATTGAGTCGCGCGGCACGGCCTTCCTGAAGCTCTTGTGCCTTAAGCCCTGCGCCGCAACGGCGGCCGACACGGCGGCAAACAAAACGAAAATGAGGATTCTGCTGATACGTAACATGATATTATTATTAAGCGTTTAAGGTCGGTAAGAATATCGGTGTTGACCCGTCGGCGCACTCCGGCGCCGACGGGAAAGCCCTTACTTGGTAAGGGCGACGCGGCGTATGGTGCCGTCGTCGTTGAACTCAAGGCGGTCGATGCACACTTCGCGGTGTGTGCCGGGCGACTTGTCGCGGCCTATGTAGTTCTTGTTGATGCGGTGGTAGACGATGTACCACTCGTCAGTTCCCGGCTTGCGTATCACGGAGTTGTGGGCCGGGCCGTAGATTTCCCTGTCGGGGTCTTGTATGGTCACTATCGGGTCGTCGGCAACCGTGATCTTGCCGAGGGGCGAGTCGGCCGTGCCGTAGGCCACGTGGTAGTTGGGCGAGCCGGTGTCGTCGACCGACCACATGAAGTAATACTTGCCCTTACGGTAGAACACATACGGGGCCTCGCGGTACTCGTAGGTCTTGAGCGAGCCGCCCTTAGGGGTCATCACCGTGACGGTGCCATCCTTGAGGCTCACCATGTCGTCGTTAAGCTCGGCGCCGGCCATGTAGCCGTTGCCCCAGTAGATGTATGACTTGCCCGACATGGGGTCGGTGAATACGTCGACGTCTATCTGCTGTCCGCCGCCGGCGGGCGACTCGGTGATTATCGGGCGGCCCATGTCCTTGAAGGGACCCGCGGGCGAGTCGCCCACGGCTACTCCTATCTGCTTGCCCGAGTCGTCATTGGGGTTGCCGCTGTAGTAGAAGAAATACTTATACTTACCGTCGATGAGACGCTCCTCGGCGGCCGGGGCCCAGGCGTTGCCGTTGGCCCAGGGCACTTGGGGCGAGCGCAGGTCGAGCACCACGCCCTCGTAAGTCCAGTCCTCGAGGTCGGCCGACGAGTAGGCCGTGAAGTACCATCCGCCCCATCCGGGCCGGCCGTCGGTGGTGGAGTAGATGTAGTAGCGGCCCGTAAGGTTGGAGTAGAGTATCTCAGGGTCGGCGTGGAATCCGGGCAGCACGGGGTTGCGCGGCACGTCGGCCAGGCCCTCGGGCTTGCCCCACTCTGCCGTGAGGCGGCGCATCTCGGCCGCCGTTACGGGTATCACGGTGCCGTGGCGCGGGTGGAAGTCCATGCTCACGGCGTGGTCGATGACCTTGAAGTGCTCAAGGTCTGTGGTCTCGGTGAACTGGTAGCGGCCGTTCATGTAGACGTCGTACATCAGGATGTACTTATCTTGCCCTATCAGCTTGAACGTGCCTGCGCCCTCTACGGCCTCTTTGGTCTGCTGCTTGTAGTCGGGGCTTTCGGTCCACCGGCCCGACGTGAGCGAGCGCGTTGTGGCCGTCTTGATGCCGTTGCCGTGGCCTTCGGTCTTATAGAAGAGGTGGTACGTGCCGTCCTTATATACTATGTCGCCGTCGATGCACGACTTCTTGTCCTCGGGCACGAACAGGGGCTTGGGCTCGCCCACGAGGTCGGTGAACGAGTCGTTGGCGTAGGCGTAATAGATGATGTCGGGGCCTGAGCCGTGCTGCATTGACCAGTAGACCATGTAGCGGCCGGCCTCGCGGTCGAATATGGTCTGAGGGGCCCATACGCGCTTGAGCTGCTCCTGCCCGGGGTAACGCTTCTGGATGTTTACGACGGAGTGGGTCCAGTGTACGAGGTCGGTCGACTTCATCAAGACCATGGCCCGGTTGGAGTCCCAGCCGTTGCCCGACACCATGTCCGTGGCCACCATGTAAAACGTCTGCCCGTCTTCGCAGCGCAGTATGTGGGGGTCGCGCATGCCGCCCGTAGAGCTTATCTGCTTGGAGTCGAGCACGGGCTTGCCGCCGTTGAGTGCGCGGAAGTCGTAGCCGTCTGAGCTGAGTGCGAAGCAAATGGCTTCCTCGTCGATGTGGTTTCCGGTGAAATAGGTGAAGAGGTAGCCTGCGTAGTCTTTCTCTTCCACCTGCGAGGCGCCGGCGGGCATTGCGGTCAGGGCTGCCGCGGCGAGCATCGGGAATAGTCGGTTAAGTTTAGGTAAATGTTTCATGGGTATTAAGTTATATGTTGCAAAGATAATGCAAGCGGGCGCAATGTGAATTTATTCACAAATTGCCGAGTGCAGCTTATCTTCTGCAAATATACTAATTAAATGTAAAACTACACTCTTTTAATTAATAAAAAGGATTAAAAAATAGCCCGGACGCCCATTCAGGAGCGTCCGGGCTGCTGAGTCGCTCACGGCCGCCGAGGCGGCCGCGCGGGTCAATACACGTAGATCTTATAGTCCTTGATGCCTCCCACGGCGTCTTGCGTGGTGCACGGCAGGTACTCGAGCGCGCTCACGGTCTGCTCCGAGCCCATGTCGATCACTATCAGGTGGGGGAAGGCCGCCGAGGCCTCGGTGCTCCAGAAGGTGGACTCCTGCAGGTCGAAGGCCTTGTCGCCGGTGTGGTTGCCGTTGTCGGCGTCTTCGCTGTCGGCGTACTTCGTGGTCCACGAGTTGCGGTCTATGCGCTTGCCCGAGGCGTCGAGCATGTAAAGCTCGGCCATCGAGGCCACGTCGCCGCGGCCGTGCGCGTTGAGGCACTGTATGGCTACGTAGCGTCCCTTAGCGGGCGCGGCCAGCTTGACCGTCTGCCACTCGCGGGCTGCCGAGAAGCTGCCCGTGGCAGCGGGCGTGGCCGAGTTGAGGTCGGGACGGTCGCCGGGGTTGTTGTGCCGGTTGCTCTTCTCGAGCTGCAGCTTGTCGAGCTCGGGCTTGTCCTGACACCAGGCTTCGGCCGTCTTGGGGCCTACCACGTCGAGCACTACCACCTCGTTCCTACCCTTCTTCAGCCAGCATCCGGGCAGGTAGAGCGTCTGCTGCGGACCGATGCTCCAGAATCGGCCTACGGCGTGGCCGTTGACGTACACCTGGCCCTTGCCCCACGTCTCCATGTCGAGGAAGGTGTCGCCCACCTTCTTCAGCTCGAAGTAGCCACGATAGTATCCGGGGGCCATGCGCCCCTCTTGCGGGCCGAAGCCGGGAGCCTGCCCGGCGGGCCGAGCGGCGGAGCCGGCGGCGAGGGCGTCGATAGCCGTTTGGTAGTCGTCGGGCAGTGTCTGCATGGTCCAGTCCTTGAGCGTCCAGGCCACGTCGTCGCCGTCAACGGCGGCGCGTATCACGGCGTCGCCCGTAAGACCCTTGAAGTCCTTGATGGCGCGGCCGAAGTTGATGCGGCCCATGCCCTCTACGAGTATGGTCATGCGGCTGCCCTTCTTAAGGGCGGGCAGGGTGACGCTGGTCTCGTTCCTTACGCGGTCGGTCTTGCCGACGTACTTGCCGTCGACGTACACCTGGGCGTAGTCGTGGGCGCCGTCGAGCGTGAGCACGCAGGCCGACGGCACTTCGGGCAGCTCGGTGGTGTAGGCCACGGCGCCCCAGCCCATGTCGAGATCCTCGAAGGTGAGCGGCTCGCGGCCGTCTACGGTCTTGTCTACGCCGGCCTCGAGGGGCGCGTACTCGTCAAGCGTGAACTTGGGCGCACTCACCAGCGGCGCGGCGGGCTTGGGCACGGCGGGCAGCTTGCCGTCGGCGTACTTCTTCATCATGTCGCGCAGGGTGTAGTATTTCGGCGTGGCGTGGCCGTACTCGTTGATGGGAGCGTCGTAGTCGTAAGATGTCACGTCGGGGGCGAAGCCGGGCGAGTTGGCCCCGGCCCAGTGGCCGAACGACGTTCCGCCGTGGGTCATGTACAGAGAGAACGATATGCCCTTAGAGAGCATCTCGTCCATGTTGGCCACCATGTCGGCCGCCGGGCGCGTCTCGTGGCGCGCTCCCCACTTGTCGAACCAGCCGCTCCAGAACTCCGAGCACATCATGGGCGACTCGGGGCGCAGCTCGCGCAGGCGGCGGAACTGGTCGTCAATGTTCGAGCCTGTGCCGAAGTTCATCGTCCACACAAGGTCGTCAAGGCCGTTGCGCGTGAAGTTGCTGGCCCAGTCGCACTGGAAGAGGGTCACGTCGGTGAAGCCGGCCGAGCGCACGATGTCGCGTATGGCAGCCACGTAGGGCTTGTCCTCGCCGTAAGAGCCGTACTCGTTCTCCACCTGCACCATGATTATCGGTCCGCCCTTCTCTATCGTGAGCGGAGCGAGCTGCTCGCCCACCTTGTTCATGAAGATCTTCACGCGCTCCATGAAGTACGGGTCTTGCTCGCGCAGGCGTATGTCCTTCTTCTTGAGCAGCCACCAGGGCAGTCCGCCCATCTCCCACTCGGCGCACACGTAAGGTCCGGGGCGCACTATGACGTACATGCCGTTCTTCTGCGCTATGCGGCAAAATTCGGCGATGTCCTTCTGCCCGGTGAAGTCAAACTCGCCTTCACGCTGCTCGTGGAAGTTCCAGAACACGTAGAGGCACACGGTGTTCATGCCCAGCGCCTTGCACATCTTGATGCGGTGCTCCCAGTAGGGGCGCGGTATGCGGGGATAGTGCAGCTCGGCCGCCTTGACTATGAAGGGCTCGCCGTTGAGCAGGAAGGTCTTGTCGCCCGCCTTGAACGAGCCGCCCTTGCCGTCGGCGGCGTAGCCGGCGGCGCCCAGCATGAGGGCCCCCGCAAGCATGAGGGTACGTAAAACTGATGATTTTTTCATTGTATTATAATATAGTTTATGGTTTGTCGCCGTCCGTAATGCGGCCTTCGGCCTTGCCTCGGGCCTCGTTCGGCGGCGCGAAAGGCCGCCTTTCACATCGTAACGTCACAGTACAGGTAAAGTTTCCATCGCTCCGCCACATGGCCGCAATGGCGTTAATCCGTAAGCAAGACAAGCCGTTTAGCTTACGGTTCGTGCGGCGCACGGTGTTCACATGTGCCGCATAGTTTCTGCAAAGATAATGATTTTATCTCAAAAAATATTGTAAAAAGACAAAAAAGTAAGGAAAAGATGAAAAGGTGAAAAAGTGAAAAGGTGAAAAAGTAAAAAGGTAAGACAATATGAATATTAGGAGAATAATCCTATACTCTTGTGATTTTCACCTTTTCACCTTTTCACCTTTAAATCACCTTTCCACGAACGTGGTCACCGAGCGCGGGGCGAGGCGTGCGGAGCCGTCGGTGTCGCCCACGGGCTTGAGGCTCTCGCCGGATACGTCTGACGTGCGGTACATGCGCCACGTGCGGGCCTTGCCGTCGCCTACGGTGAGGGCGAAGGGCTTGAGGGCCTCAGAGTAGTTGAGGGCCACCACCACCCAGCGGCCGTCCTTGTTAAGATAGGCCGAGCACATCACTCCGCGCATGTCGTTGCAGCCGTCGGGCACCACGGAGCCGTCGGCGGCCAGGGCCTGCATCTCGTAGCGCACGGCGCCGGGGCGCACGAAGCGGCTGTAGTTGCCTAACGTCCACATCAGCTTGGAGTCTACGGCGTAGCCCGTCTTCATGCCGTCGGTCGAATAGGCGCGTATGAGGCCGTCCTTGTAGTCGCCGCCCACGGCGCGCCACCACGACCAGCTGCGGGCGCAGGCGTCCACGAGGTCGCTGTGGATGACGCGGGCCACGTAGAGCGCCGTCTTCATGCCGAAGTCGAAGCCTCCGCCTCCGCCTATCTCCTCGTCGTTGGCCATGATGCAGATCTCGGTCTGCCAGAAGGATACGCCGAGCGAGTCGGCCGCGCCGAGCAGCGCGCGGCGCACGGAGCGCATGAAGTCGAGCGGCGTGTTGGTCCAGTAGCTGTGGCCGGCTATCACGGGCATCACGTTCTTGCACGCACCCACGTAGGTGTCGGTGCTGTCGGGCGAGAAGAGCGAGCTGAGCTCGCGGGCGCGCTGCCAGTCGGTCATGTGCGTGCCGAGCAGGCAGCGCAGGTCGCTGCTCTCGTTCACGAGTATCTTCGTAGAGAGGCCCAGCCGGGTTATCTCCTTGTCGAGCTCGCGCGCCACGCGGGCCACCTCGCGGCTCGTGGCGGGCGTGCCCTCCTGCTTGGGGCCGAGCCAGTTCCAGTGGCCGTCAGGCTCGTTCAGGGGGCTTACGTAGTCGATGTGCAGGCCGTGCTCGCGCTCGAGGCCATCTACGGCCTCGGCCATGAATCGGGCGAAGTCGTCGTAGCAGTCGGGGCGCAGGTTGAGCGTGCCGCCGCGCCCGGTGTTGGTGGCAAGGCCGTTCTCGGTGAAGTAGACGGGCGGCGAGTTGAGGAAGGCCAGCAGGTAGGGCACTCCGCGCTCTTTGGCCAGCTCGAGGAAGCGCACCTGGCCGGCCTGCTTCGACCAGTCGTATGTGCCGTCGGCCTTAAGGAAGCATTCGGTGCGCGTAGACGGCTGTATCTGCGCCGCGTCGCCCTGCTCCTCGCTGCCCGCGCCGAGGTTGAAGCGCCACACCGACAGGCCTATGCCGCAGGGCTTGCCCGAGGCGTCGTCGGCGGTGGAGAAGAGCCAGTCGGCCACCTTGCGCTGCTCGTCTTCGGGCCAAAGGCCCATGTACTTCATGCTCCAGGCGTCTGACGCGCCGAAGTGCTCCACGGTCTGCCGCTTCGCGCCTGTGTCTACACGGTAAGTCACCGCCCCTCCGTCAGGGACGGCGGCGGCCAAAGCCGCCGAAAGGATAATGGTTGAAAACATATTTTTTTAAATGAAAAATTAAGAATGGATAATGAATAATTAAGAATGAAAAATTCCCGCCGCAACCCAATTATGCATTATGCATTATGAATTATGAATTAACGAAAAGGCTTTCTCGAGTGCCGTCTTGAGGTAACGGCCCGAGGCTATGCGACGGCTCACAATGGCTACGTTGTCGGCCATGCGGCGGTAGTCGTCGGGGGTTACGGCGGCAAGAGCGTCGTCGAGGCTGCGCAGCGAGTCAACACAAAGGCCGATGCCGTTGTCGCGGACAAACCCGGCCATCGCCGCCCCGCTCCATATTATCAGGGGCAGGCCGCAGCGCAGGTAGAGCGACGTCTTGTGGGGCGTGTTGATCTTAAGGTATTCGCCCCACGGCCCTGTGCAGGCGTCGAGCGAACCGCCGTCCCACACGAGGCCGAAGTCGCCCCGGGCGGTGGCTATCAGCTCGTCTGAGCCTACGTAGCCCCGATAGTCGGCCTTGCCCTCGAGCAGCTCGGGCCGCCCGTCTTCCATCTTGCCGTAAATCCTAATGCCGTAGCCGCGGGCGGAGGCCGCCCAGTCGTAGATGAAGCTGTTTTTCCTCATGTTGAGCGCTCCGGCGAACACCACCGTGTAACGCCCGTCGGCCGGAGGCGTGCGCAGGGGCGGACGGCTGGCGGAAAGATAGTCCCACACGCCGAGCGTGCCAGTCATGGCGCGGCAGCCGTTGTCTTCCAGCCACCGCCTCATCGTCGGGTTGTCGGCTATGATGTAGTCGGCGTGGTCGAGCCTCCTTATCTCCTGCCTCGGGGTGAGTGCCTTGCGGCGGAACGAGCCGAGATCGTGCATAATGACCACTACCCGCGCCCCTCTTGCGTGGGCGGCCCGGCAGACGAAGGCGAAATACTTCTTCAGCGGATACTGCAGCACGAGCACGTCGCCCCTCGTCAGGCGCAGCGGCGCGGCGAGCACTCCGGCCAGCGTGCGCAGGAAGTGGGCCGCAGCCGAGCGCGACACGCTTTCCCTAAGCCCGACGTTGACAAGGCCCATCCGTTGCATTATCAGCTCGTTGTCGGTCTTGGCCTTGTTGCCTGCCGTCACCTTGTCCTTGTAGTTGCGCGAAAGGTACTTATACATTCTGAAATGGAAAATGAAAAATGAAAAATGAAAAATAAAGAATGAAAATGAAGAATGAAGAATGAAAAATCCAATTGCCTTGCGGCTTCACCTTTTCACTTCTTCACCTTTTCACCTTTAAACAGTTTTTTCACCTTCTCCCACGCCGTGGGGTGCCAGCTGTGGGCGCAGAGGTGCACGGCGCGCGAGCGAGGGGTTACCTCGTGCTTGTTGCCGGCGAACATGCTCGAGGCGTAGATGTCTATGCCGCCGTCGAGGTACTGGTCTTCGTCCTTGTAGACGAAGCCGTAACTCTCGGCCACTCGGGCGTAGATCATCGGCGAGAGCACGTCGGTCATCAGCGTGCCGTCGGGGCGTATGAAGCTGTGGCGCGAGTACCAGTCGAGCACGTCGCTGACGAACGGGCAGCCCCGCTCCGCCCCCATCACGGCGGCCTGTATCTGTATGCCTGAGACGTAGCCGTCTTTCACGCGGCGGCCGTCGGCGTCGATCATGAGCATCGCGCCGTCGCGCTCTATCTGCGTGGGGTGGTACTCAAGCGAGGAGAAGAAGCTGCAGTCGAGCAGGTCGTCGAACGTCTTGAGCACCTTTACGTCTGAGTCGAGGTATATCCCGCCCTCGTGGTAAAGGGCGTACATGCGTATGTAGTCGGCCGCGAAAGCCCACTTGCGCATCCTGTAGGCCTGCTCCACGAAGGGCACCGACGTGACGTCGAACGTGCTCGTGTCCCACAACTTCAGCTCGTAGTCGGGCATCACGCGCCGCCACGTGTCCATGCATTTCCGGATGTTGCGCGGCATGGGGTCGCCGCTGAGCCAGCAATAGTGTATTTTCTTTGGTACCATATCTATTTTTATAGTTGACAAGTCGTCAACTCTTAAAAAACTTTTTCATCTTGTCCTTCCGCCTGTGCTTGCGCTCGAAGCGGTCGAGACAGGCAAGGGCCTCGGCCAGCGTGAGGTCTTCGTCCCAGCCGCGCAGGGCGGCGTAACGCCTCACGATGTAAGAGTAGACGTCGCGGCGGTGGGTCATGGTGCGCATGTTGGCTATGCACTCGCCGCGCGTGGGCCAGCCGTCGCGGAAGCGCGAGCGGTTGGTGTCTATCACGGTGAAGGCGTAGCCCCCGGCCGGGTCGCGGCGGTAGAGGAAGTTGCCGAAGTTCATGTCGCCGTGCAGCACTCCTTTCGAGTGCATCTCCACGATGAAGGCGGCGAGGCTGTCGGCCATCGGGCGGTTGAAGTCGCGGCGGGCCACCAGCTCGTCGAAGGCCGGCGGGTCGGGGCAGGCGTCGGAGACGAAGTAGCCCGTGGTGAACAGTCCGCAGCGGTAGGTCTCCATGTATGCCGCAGCCCGTGGCGTGCTGATGCCGCGCGAGAGCAGCTCGGCGGCGTAGTCGTAAGCCCGGCGCGCCTTAGTGCGGCGGAAGAAAGTGTAGGCCACGCGCTGCACGGCGTTGACCCTCTTGTACCGCTTCACCACCAGCACCGAGCCTCCCACGGTGAAGAGCCTCACCTCGTTGCGCCCCGCGTGGAGCAGGCGGCCCTCTGCCCGGGCCATCCGCTCGGGCAGCATCATGATGAAGCCGGCCAGCTGCTTGCAGTCGGCGGCTATCACTCCGGCGGTGTGTCCTCGCTTCAGGGTTATCTGCGTTATCTCCATCGGTCAGGAGTTGAGTATTTCGTCATACACTTCGAGCACTCTCTGCGCCACGCCGTCGTTCTCGAAGCGGCGTATGTAGTCAAGCCCTGCGGCTATGCGCTCCTCGCGGGCGGGCGCTCCCTTGAGCACCTTCTTCACGGCGTCGGCCATGGCGCACACGTCGTCGGGGTCTACGTAGAGCGTGGCGTTGCCGCCGGCTTCCTCGAGGCAGCTGCCCGTGCACGCCACTACGGGCAGGCCGCTCTGTATGGCCTCGATGACGGGCAGGCCGAAGCCCTCGTAGCGCGAGGGATAGACGCACGCCTCGGCCATTTGGTAGATGGCCGGCAGGTCGTCGGCCGGCACGTCGTGGAGGAACTTCACGCGGCGGCCCAGGCCGTTGCGCGCGGCGTAGCGCTTCACGCGCTCGCCATAGGGCGTGGTGCGGCCTACGACCACGAGGCTCACGTCGTCGGGCAGCAGGCGCATGGCCTTTACGGCGAGCATCACGTTCTTGCGCTCCTCTATTGTGCCCACGCTCACTATGTAACGCTCGGGCAGCATGTAGGCGGTGTGCACCTCGTGCTTTTTCTTCTCGCTTTCGCGCATCTTGTAGCGGGTGCCGCAGCTTTGGTATATCACGTCGATCTTCTCGGCCGGCACTCCGCCGAAGAGCATCACGTCGCGCTTGGTGCACTCGCTGATTGCTATTATGCGGTCGGCCTCGAGGCATGTCTTGCGGAACTTCCAGGCGTAGATCTTCCTGTCGAGCCATCCGTACCACTCGGGGTGGCGCATGAAGATGACGTCGTGCATGGTGACCACCGTCCTTATGCCGGCCTCCCTTATGCCTACGGGCAGCTCGCCCGAGAGGCCGTGGTAGAGCTTCACGCCGTCGCGCACGAGGTCGTCCACTATGCCGTGCATGCGCCACAGGGCGCGCCGCAAGGGGCCGCCGGCCTTGTCAGGGTAGACGAACCTTACGTCCTGACGCGGCATTATCTGGCGGCGGAGCCGCTCGTCGCCCCGCTCGGGGGCGTACAGGTTGAGCACGGTGCCCGGGGGCGCGGCCTCGGCCAGGTCGTTGACGAGCGTCCTGCCGTAGCTGCCCAGCCCCGTGCCGTTGCACACTATGCGCTTAGCGTCGTATCCTATTGTCATTGTCTGATTAATGTGTTATCGTTCACGGTCTTCGTGCTTCCTCACCACGTGGCCGTGGTCTATCTCGTAGTCGCGCTCAAACTCCTCTCGGGTGCGCTTCCAGCGGTCGTGGCTCCACAGGTAGATGGCGGGGTCGCGGCGTATGCTCTGCTCGAGCATGGCGAAGAAGCGGCGCGTGATCTCGTACTCGGGCAGCGAGGCGGGGTCGGCCGTCATTGGCTTGAAGGTGTAGACGTACCTGCCCCGGCTGGGCCGCTCCACGTCTATGTAGAACACGGTGTTGCCCATCTTCCTCATCAGCCGCTCGGCGCCCGTGAACACGGGCGTGTCGTGGCCCATGAAGGGCAGCCACAAGTGTATGTTCTGGTATTTGGGCGCCTGGTCGGCTATGTAGCCGAAGATGTTCATCAGCCCCTGCTTGCGGAAGCTGACGAGATAGCGCAGTATGTCTTGCTTGGGCACGCACACTCCGCCCATGCTTTGGCGTAGCTTTATGAAGAGGCGGTCGAAGATCTTGCTGCGCAGGGGGTGGTAGATGAGCCCCACGACGGCCTCTGTGTGCCTCGTGAAGGCGAGGCCCGTGGCCGAGAGCATCTCCCAGTTGCCGTAGTGGCCGAGTATGCCGGCGCAGGCCTGGCCCCGGTCGAAGCTGTCTTCTATGGCTTCCGTGCCGCGAAACTCCACGTGGCGCAGCAGCTCGGCCCGCTTGACGGTCATCAGCTTGACGGTCTCCACGAAGTAGTCGCACAGCCAGCGGTAGAAGCCGCGCTCTATCGACTTAAGCTCTTCGGGGCTTTTGTCGGGAAACGATGTGGCCAAGTTGCGCCTTACCACCTTGAGACGGTAGCGGGCTACGCGGTAGACCACGGCATAAAAGACGTCTGACAGGGCGTAGAGCGCCTTGTACGGAAGGAGCGACATGAGGTAAAACGCCGCGTATGTTATGCCTTGTAGAAGTTTGGTCATGTTTCTTTAAATTAAAAGTGAAGAGTGAAAAGTGAAGAATCCAAATGCCTTGCGGCTTCACCTTTTTCACCTTTTCACCTTTATATATCCCACCCAATTATGTATTATGAATTATTGTTGCATGTCATTGAGCTTCTTGTAATATCCGCCGAGGGCGATGAGCTCGTCGTGAGTGCCGCGCTCCACGATGCGTCCCTCGTGCATCACGCATATCTCGTCGGCCCCGCGTATGGTGGAGAGGCGGTGGGCTATGGCCACGGTGGTGCGCGTCTTCATGAGTCGCTCGAGCGCCTGCTGCACGAGGCGTTCGCTCTCGGTGTCGAGGGCCGAGGTGGCCTCGTCGAGTATGAGTATGGGCGGATTCTTGAGTATGGCGCGGGCTATGCTCACGCGCTGGCGCTGGCCGCCTGAGAGGCGTCCGCCCCGGTCGCCTATGTTGGTGTCGTAGCCGTGCTCGGTCTCCATGATGAAGTCGTGTGCGTTGGCTATGCGCGCGGCGGCCTCTATCTGCTCTTGCGTGGCTCCGTCTACGCCGAAGGCTATGTTGGCGCGGAACGAGTCGTTGAAGAGTATGGCCTCCTGGTTGACGTTGCCTATGAGCTGGCGCAGGTCGTGCACGGCCATGTCCTTGACGTTCACGCCGTCGATGAGCACCTCGCCCTGCTGCACGTCGTAGTAGCGGGGTATCAGGTCTACGAGGGTCGACTTGCCGCCGCCGCTCTGCCCCACTATGGCCAGCGTCTTGCCCTTCTCTATGGTGAGGTCTACGTCGCGCAGCACCCACTTGTCGCCGTAGCGGAACGACACCTTCCTGAACTCTATCTTGTCGTTGAATCCGCTTACGCGCACGGGCCGTGCCGGCTCCTTGATGTCGTTCTCGGCCATGAGTATCTTGTCCACGCGCTCCATCGAGGCGAGGCCCTTGGGGATGTTGTAGCCGGCTTTGGAAAATTCCTTCAGGGGGTTGATGATGCTGTAGAGTATCACCATGTAGTAGATGAACGTGGGGCCGCTCAGACCCTTGCCGCCGAGCACGAGCATGCCGCCGAACCACAGCACTATGACTATCATCAGCGTGCCGAGAAACTCGCTCATCGGGTGGGCCATCTGCTGGCGGGTGTTCACGCGGAGGATGTTGTCGCGGTACTCGGAGTTAACGCGGTCGAACCTCCGGTTCATCTTCTCCTCGGCGCAGAAGGCCTTGATGATGCGCAGGCCGCCGAGCGTCTCCTCCACCTGGCTCATCGTGTCGCTCCACAGGGCCTGGGCCTTTATAGACTTCTGCTTGAGCCTGCGGCCCACCAGACCCATCACCCACCCCATCACGGGCACGAAGACGAGCGTGAAAAGCGTGAGCTCCCAGCTTATCATGAGCAGCGTGGCGAAGTAGAAGATGATGAGCACGGGGTTCTTGAAGAGCATGTCGAGGCTCGACATTATCGAGTTCTCTATCTCCTGCACGTCGCCGCTCATGCGGGCTATGATGTCGCCCTTGCGCTCCTCAGAGAAGAAGCCTAAGGGCAGCGACGTTATCTTGCGGTAGAGCTGGTTGCGTATGTCGCGCACCACGCCCGTGCGTATCGGTATTATCGTGGCCGACGAGAGGAAGTAGGCACCCGTCTTGAGAAACGTCATGAAGGCCAGGAACAGGCCTATGAGCAGCAGGGCCGTGGTCTCGCCGTAGCCGCCGATGAGCATGCAGGCGAAATACTCCATGCGGTTGACGAGCGTGCCCATCAGGTCGGTCCAGCTCCACGGCGTCAACTCTGTCACCCTCTCGGCCTCGCCCGTCTGGAAGAGAATCTGCAGGATTGGTATGATCGTCATAAAAGAGAATATGTTCAACACCGCCGAAAGGATGTTGAACACTACCGTCAGCACCAAGTACTTCTTGTACGGCGGCACGAAACGGCGTAACACTTGTAGAAATTCTTTCATATATCTTAACATCGGCTGCGGCACGCCGTCATAGCCCTCATTGGCAATGCGCGCCTCTGCCCTAACGTATGTTCCGCATGCAAAGATAATGTTTTTATACATAACGGCAAAGCCAGTGGCCGGTAAAACGCTATAAAAGGTGAAAAGGTGAAAGGGTGAAAGGGTGAAAGGGTGAAAGGGTGAAGAATCAAATAGCGTTTTGCCTCACTTTTTCACCTTTTCACCCTTTCACCTTTTAATCACCTTTCTCCTTATTTTCTCCCACAGCGTGGTCTTCTTGTAAATAACGTAAGCCGACAGGCCTGCGCTGGCGGCGGTGGCTGCTATGCCCACGGCCAGGCGCACCCACACGCTGCCCGACGAGGCGGCAATGTAGGCCGCCGCGCCTAAGGGCACCTGCACGGCCGCCGTCATCACCACGGCGCGCGAGGGACGGTAGCCGTAGCGCAGGGCGGCGTAGGCGAAGGTCACGATGAGGTCGAACACGTTGGCCAGCAGCACCGCCACGCCGGCACCCGTAAGCCCCCACGCGCCGAAGCACGCCGCCATCAGCCCAACGAGGACCGCCGCCGAAACAGTCTCGAGAATCATGTAGGCGCGCGAGTGGCCCTTAGCCAGAGTGATGTAGGCCACGGGCAGCATCATGGCGCGGGCGTACATCGAGAGCAGCGACACCTGGGCCATGGGCACCACGGGGGCGAACCTCCCGCTGTAAAGCAGCGGTACGAGCTGCGGCAGGGCCGCCGTCATCAGCACGATCATGGGTGATATTACGAGCAGCGACACCTCTATCTGGCGGTTGGCGGCAAGGTTGACGGCGGCGCGGTGGCGGTTGACGGCCGAGAGACGGGGGAAATAGTCGGTCTCCATGGCCGTGAACACCATGCCGGCGTAAGTCACCGTGATCATGTATCCGGCGTTGTAGAGGCCCACGGTGGCCAGGTCGGCGCACGTGTTGAGATACGAGCGCACCAGCATCTCGGCTCCGCTGCCCACCACGCCCGACACTATGAACGCCAGCCCCAGCCTCACCATGCCGCCGCCTTCGGCCAAGATGCGGCGCAGCCCTCCGCCCCCGGGCAGCCCGAGGGGAAAGGCGGCCAGCGAACGGCGCGCCGTGACCACGAGCCCGGCCGCCGTGGATAGCAGCAGCACGGGGATGATGCCGGCCGCGCCCATAGCCCAGTAGAGCGGCACGGCCACCACGAGCGAGGCCAGGGCCGTGAGCACCTGGGCTGCGGCCAGCCCCCTGAGCAGGCGCGCGCCCTTGAGTATGGCCGTCTCGCCGCCCGTCAGGGCTATCATGGCCACCACGGGGGCCAGCGCGGCGGCTTCGGCTAAAGTGATGCCGCCGTCGAACACGTAGCGGCCCACGGCGGGAGCAGCCGCCAGGCACGCCGCTGCGCCCAGCACGGCGGCCACGGCGCTCCACATCCTGACCACGGCCACGTAGCGGCCGGTGAGCGCGGCGTCGCCGCGGTCGAATATCTCAGAGAGGTGCCTCACTGCGCTGAACGACACGCCGAGGCTCGTGGCCTGCGACATGAAGTTGGCCGCCGTGTTGAACAGCGACGCCAAGCCCATGCCGGCCGGCCCGAGCAGCAGCGCGGCGGCCTTGTTGCGCACGAGCGCGGCTATGATGCCGAGCCCCTGCACACCGCCGAAGATGCCCGTGTACTTAAGCACGTGGCCGTAGCTGTTGTCGTCCTTGCAAGACATTTTCTTAATTCATAATGCATAATTCATAATGCATAATTGGGTTGCTACCCGACGGATGTTCCTTTTTTCGTGAAAAACCGTCACGCAGCAACCCAATTATGCATTGTGCATTATGAATTACGCATTAAAAAATGCATTATCAAAAGTTTACTCCGAAGTTGAGCGCAAGACTGCGGTTGTGCGACGTGTCGAACATGTCGTGGCAGATGTTTGACAGGCCGATGTCGTAAGCCAGCTCGAGGTAAAACAGGTCGTAGCCCACGCCGCAGCCTAAGCGCAGGCCGCCGTCGAAGCGCTGGAAGGCCTCGTCTGAGAACGAGCTGAAGGCCTCGCGGTCGGCGTAGTTCTTGATCTTGCCGCCCACGCCGCAGGCCAGGTATCCGCCGAAGAAGGGATGGATGGTGAAGTGGCCGTCGATGTCGTAAATATACTTCAGCACGATGGGCAGCTCGATGTAGTTAAGGTCGTAGGTCATCTTGCGCTTCTCGTCCTTATACATGCTCGTCACTTTCTTCTTACCGCCCTTCTCGGTGTACTGCAGGCCGGTCTCGATGAAGAGGGGCATGCGGTCGGTCAGCGGTATGCCCATCATCACTCCGATGTTAAGCCCCGTCTGCCAGTTGCCGCCGTCGAGGTCGGGGTCGTCTGAGTTGACCTTAGAGAACGACGGGCCTATCCTCACGCCGTAATACAGGTCGCCCGTGCCGAACCAGCTCTCGTGCGTACCGTAATTAAGCCTGCTGCTTCCGTATTCGTAATATTGGCTGCTCCTGTAATGCTGCGCCGACGCAGGCAGCAGTATCGCCGCTGCAAGCAGGACAAGTGTGATGAGTCTTTTCATAATTATCGTCTTTTTAATCGTTATTACAGCTGCAAAGGAACGAAAAATTATCGATAACTGCAATAAATTAAGAGTTAAGAATTAAGAATTAAGAAAAATAGCCTTGTTGCTAAGCCTCGAAACATTTTTTCTCGATTCTCGATTCTTAACTCTTAATTTATTCGTACTTTTGCAAAAAACTTAAGACTATGGAAACATTACTACCTTACGCACTGCTGTGCCTCACGTCTATCTTCACCCTTGCCAACCCGCTCGGCACGATGCCCGTGTTCCTCACCATGACCCAGGGCCTGAGCGAGGAGCAACGCCGCTCGATAGTGAAGCGCGCCACGATCACGGCCTTCCTGATCCTCATCGTGTTCACCTTCGCGGGCCAGTTCATCTTCATGTTCTTCGGCATATCCACCAACGGCTTCCGCATAGCCGGCGGCGTGATAATATTCAAGATAGGCTACGACATGCTGCAGGCGCGCTACACCCACGTGAAGCTGAACCCGGGCGAGATAAAGACCTACGTTGACGACATCTCGATAACGCCGCTCGGCATACCCATGCTCTGCGGCCCGGGCGCCATAGCCAACGCCATAGTGCTGATGAGCGACGCCCACACCGTCACGATGAAGGCCATACTGATAGGCTCGATAGCCTTCATCTACCTGCTCACCTACTTCATCCTGCGGGCCTCCACGCGCCTCGTGGGCGCGCTCGGCGAGACGGGCAACAACGTGATGATGCGCCTCATGGGCCTGCTGCTCATGGTGATAGCCGTAGAATGCTTCGTAGGCGGAATGAAGCCTATACTCATCGACATCATTAAAACTTCTGTTAATTCATAATGCACAATGCATAATGCATAATAGGCTGCGCATGGATTGAGGGTGTTTTCAACCATTTCCCAACGTGCAGCCTATTATGCATTATGAATTATGAATTATGCATTGTGCGAAGTGCCACACCACGATGCCGGCCGTTACCGACACGTTGAGCGAGTGCTTCGTGCCGTACTGGGGTATCTCGAGGCAGCCGTCGCAGGCGTCCACCACGTCTTGGTGCACGCCCTTCACCTCGTTGCCCAGCACTACGGCGTAGGCCGCGCCCGGCTCGGGGCGGAAGTCGTCGAGCCGCGTGCTGCCCTCGCACTGCTCCACGGCCATCACCCTCACGCCGCGCGCCTGAAGCTCGGCCACGGCCTCGGCGGCCGACGCGAAGTGGCGCCACTCTACGCTGTCCTCTGCGCCGAGCGCCGTCTTGTGTATCTCGGGATGGGGCGGCGCGGCCGTGATGCCGCAGAGCCACACGGCCTCCACGCGGAAGGCGTCGCACGAGCGCAACACCGACCCCACGTTGTACATGCTCCTAACGTCGTCAAGGACGACCGTGAGGGGCATCTTCCCGGCTTTCTTGAACTCGTCTACCGTCAGACGGTTCATCTCAGTAACACGTAGTTTCCTCATTTCTTCTTTAGTCGACGAGTTGTCTGCTGATTACTTGTCTGCCTTAATATTGAACGCTACGGCGTACATCCTTATTTGCTTGATCATGGCCAGCAGACCGTTTGAGCGCGTGGGCGAGAGGTGTTCCTTCAGGCCTATGCGGTCGATGAAATACAGGTCGGCGTCGATGATCTCCTGCGGCGTATGTCCGCTGAGCACGCGTATCAGCAGGGCGATGATGCCCTTCACTATGAGCGCGTCGCTCTCGGCGGTCAGCCAGATACGCCCGTCACGGTAGTCGGCCTGCAGCCACACGCGGCTTTGGCAGCCGTCTATGAGGTTGGCCTCGGTCTTATACTTGTCGTCGAGCGGCTGCAGCTCGCCTCCGAGGTCTATCAGCAGCTGGTACTTGTCCATCCAGTCGGTAAAGTCGGAAAATTCCTCTATTACCTCATCTTGTGCTTCGTTGATCGTCATTGTTTATGTTTATAAAAAGCGATTGTTATAATATCACCAATTCAGCAAATCCAACTTGTCGAACATTTCTCCCATCTTGCCTGGCAGAAGCACGTTCTCAAGCCTAAAGCCTTTGGGTTTCCTTCCGTATGAAAATTTGAACCGGTTATGAGTTATGCACATCGAATAAAACAATTTTTCCTTCAACGTCATAGGTTCCTTTGGAATGAGTACTGTTACGTCCGAATTAGGAACAAATTCGCATACCGACACATAAGAATAGGTATGGCTCCCTTGTCCGTTAGTTGACACGTAAAGGGTACCTTTAGGAAAAACCTCGTCCTCGGTGAACATATTTTTATTCACGTATGCGTCAATGCTTGTCGATTGTTTGTATGACGGCCTGACGTAAGGTATCCAATTATCGTTTTTCTTATAGTGCAACCTTTTTACGCCGCTTGAGGCTACGCCGTTTCTTGTATGAAAAAGCTCGGACAACGGAACCAATCCGCGTTTTTCACCCTTGTTTGAAACTTCAATGTTAAGCCACGACAAGTCTAAATTCCCAATCATGCTGCTTTGCAGCTTCGTTATCGAGAAATCCTTGACAAAATCTTCAGCGGCACTAAGGACAGGCACTTCGAGCGACGGCAATGTAACGTTGGCCTGCCTGCCGTAAGAATACTTAAACTTGTTCATCCGCAGACAATGGCAGTAGAACAGTTTTACCTCGTCGGACATTTCGATCTTCGGGGTTAAAACCATTACATGAAAACCGGTTATGAAATCTTCATTTTGCAAGAAGGACTCCATAACGCTTCCACTTACGGCCACTGTTATAAGTCCTTTCCTGAATACTGGTTCATATAAAGGTTTTACGACTTTGGCCACGACGCCGTTGTTTTTTTGTGTCCTTGCAACAAAATTAACACCATCAGGATGTTTTTTCAACTTTACAAGTTCAAGGCTGTTCCCGTATTTTATGTCGAATATCTCAGCCAATGCGCACGTAATCATATTTCGTCCTCCTCCGCTTCGTCAAAATCCTCGTTAGGGGATTCGTTGCATTTCAGGTTGAACAATATGTAATTTTTCACCGTTTCCTCGAAATCCGACAACGTTATGTCGTCGTAGTCGGCGGTGAGGTATGCCTCGGCACACCACTCCATATCCGCCGTGACTTCCTGCATCACGCTGAAATTCTTTATAACCTCGCGGTTGACATATGCGTTAACCCACATTCTCTTTATTTCGTCCCAAGTGTGGTTGGCGTCAATCCTTCCGACGTTCTTTTTCTTTACAAACCCGTCGTTGCGACAATATCCGAACCATGTCTTCTTTCCTTCGGGGTGCGGGATGCCGGCCGTTATGACTACGGCGCACGTCACGGTGTTTACCTTCGAGTTGACGAAAAGCTCCTCGGGCAGCGACAACACGGCTTCAAGTGTGTTGTTTTCAAGGATTTTGCGCTTTAACGTGCATGAAGCTCCCTTGACGTCGTTGACGCAGCTGATAGGCATTATGGCTACGCATTTGCCGCCGCGTTCAAGCATGGAAAGGTTGTTGAGCACGAATTCAAGTTCCTCCGTGCCTTTTCCTTTGTTTTTGTACGGAGGGTTCAGCAGCCCTACGTTCGGGTGGAACTTGCTTTTTATGTCGTCGGGGGATTGTTTGAAACAGTCCCCGAGAGTTATATTGGTACGCCCGTCGCGGTGGATGATCATGTTTGAGATAAGCAACGTGTATATTTCGTCGTCAAATTCGATGCCCAACAGTTGGTTTCTTTTTATGTCAGCTTCTTTGGCAATGTCTCCTTTGGCGTCCTCAAGCATCTTTTTCATAGCGCTGACAAGAAATCCGCCCGTGCCTGCACAGTTGTCAATGACAATGCTGTCCTTGTTGATTCCGGCCAGCTCGACGAACAGTTGTGTTATGTGCGGCGGGGTAAGCACGATGCCAAGCCCCTTGTCGTTATTGGCGTAACGCAAAAACTCCACATAAAACTGGCTTACAGTGTCGATGTACTTGTGTGTCACCATAAACCTGTTTATCCTTTCGTCAGCTTCCGTTATCAGATTTACCAAAAACGCTTTGCCGTCTTTGGCGTTGTTGATGCCCGAATTGGTGGTTATGAAGTCGTAGCCCTTCTTCAGCGCTTCCTTGTTACGTTCAGGCACGTCAGAATTGTCAAGTTCTGCGCAGATTGCACCATACAAATTGCCAACCAACGCTTTCGTATCGCCATAATTTTTGTATTCAGCCTTGAAACGCTCGTTTCTCAACGCCATCAATATTCCGCTTATCAGCAGGGCGCGTTTCGATTCCTTTATTTTCCGTTCATGTAATTCTTGGTTCAGTTCCTTGGTATAGCCGATAAGTTCGTTATAGTCTTGGTTGAATTTATATATGCTTGATTTCAGGCCTTCCGCATAATTGGCGAATGTAAGAATTTTTTCACCGAAATATTCATGGGCCTTTGTCGTCTTGCATATTTGAATATAATGAGACAATGATACAAGGCTTTTGTCTTCACCGCTAAATCCGATGGCCACAACGTCGTATTCCTTCGCCAAAAACGAAGCGTAAAGCAATGCTCCGTCTACGGCGTAATCCTTGAAGCTGTCTTGCGTTGCCGATACGTGCTTGGAAATCTCGGCTTTACATTCTACGACAATCACAAGACTGGTGTCACGTGCAGAGGTGATGATAAAGTCGGGATAACCCTTTCCCATACCCGATTTGGAAGCGTTTTTCAGCAATTTCTGGATTTTCTTATTGTCTGATTTCTGCTCCTCTACGGTTATGTCGGGGTTGTCATAATATCCGGCTTCACGGAGAAGTCCGCGGAATATGTTCATCGTTTTAGCCTCGTTAGACATAAATACTGTTATTTTGTTACCAAAACATGAATTATTTGCAAAAATAATCGTTTTAAACGGTAAGTCAAGGTTTTGAATGTTAAAAAATCATTTGCAAACGAACAAGTGTGCAGACACCATGGCAAATATTTTCGCGCCTGATGCCGCATTAACCACGCAAGTTTCTGACGACCGCCCCGTTCGGCAAGATGCGGACGTTCGCCTTCAGACGTCCTCCTTACTCCTTTACCACCCTTTCTATCTTAAACAGCTTGTCGCTCGGCCTCACCTTGCCGGGCACCTTGAAGGCCACGCGGGTGCCCTTCTGCGCCGTATTGACGGCGTGGATGTCGTCATGAATCTCGTCGACGGTGACGTACATCACGCCCGTGGTAGGACCGGTGACAAGCATCTTGTCGCCGACGGAGAACTCGGCGGCCTCGCACGTGAACTCGGCCACGCCCAACCGCGAGAAGTACTTCACGCCGCGGCCTACGTAGACCTTGCGCTCGGTCGCGGCCGAGCCGTAGGCCTTGTTCCACTCGCCGAGCCTTTGGCCCTGGTAGTATCCGTCCCAAAAGCCGCGGTTGAAGACGGTGGCCAACCTTGCGTCCCACTCGTCCTTCCTGGCCTCGGTGAACGTGCCGTCGAGCACGGCGGCTATGGCTTCCTTGTAGCACCTTACCACCGTATATACGTACTCAGGCCCGCGGGCCCTGCCCTCTATCTTGAACACGCTCACGCCGGCCCGCATCATGCGGTCGATGAAGCGCACGGTCTTCAGGTCCTTCGGGCTCATTATGTACTTGTTGTCTATCTCGAGCTGCGTGCCCGTCTCGTCGTCGGTCACCGTGTACGACCTGCGGCACAGCTGCATGCACTCGCCGCGGTTGGCCGAGCGCCCGGCGTTGTCGAGGCTCAGGTAGCACTTGCCGCTCACGGCCATGCACAGCGCGCCGTGGCAGAACATCTCAAGGCGTATCCTGCGCCCCTGCGGGCCGCACACGTCTTGCTCCTCCACTTGGCGGTGTATCTCGGCCACCTGGTCCATCGTAAGTTCGCGGGCCAGCACGGCCACGTCGGCAAACTGGGCGTAGAACTTCAGCGCCTCTATGTTGCTGATGTTGAGCTGCGTCGAGAGGTGCACCTCCATGCCCACGCTGCGGCAATAGGCTATGACGGCCATGTCAGACGCTATCACGGCCGATATGCCGGCCTCGCGGGCGGCGTTGACTATCAGGCGCATGTCCTCAAGGTCGGCGTCGTAGATTATGGTGTTCACCGTCAGGTATGTCTTTATGCCGTGCTCGGCGCACGTGGCGGCTATCTCGCGCAGGTCGTCGGTGGTGAAGGTGTTAGCCGAGTGGGCTCTCATGTTGAGCCTGCCCACGCCGAAATACACTGACCCCGCGCCGGCCTGAATGGCGGCGGCGAGGCTCTCGCGGCTGCCCACGGGGGCCATTATCTCGTAGTCGTCTATGGTGTGTGCGGTCATTGTCTTATTCGTCTTATTTTGCATTACATGAAAAAAAGAGCCCGCCGTTAAAGGACGACGGGCAGACCTGATGTTTTCACAACGGAATAATCCTTATTGTGATTTGCTTAAAATTCTGCCACAAAGATACGCATTATCAGCGATACGGCAAAGTTAAAGAAGTTAAAGAATTTAAAGAAAGAATTTAGAGAATTTAAAGAAGTTATCGCTCGCTCTGCCCGCTAAGAAGTTAAAGCCGTATGCCTTGCCGCTTTCTCACCCTTTCACCTTTTCACCTTTTCACCTTTAAAAACCTTGTTTTTCGTCGCCCTATCTGCGGCATTTCGCGCCCCGAAATGCCGCATGTAAAAATACAAAGCGCAACGTTATGATAATCAATACGTTACAAAAATAGGCGTCACGACTGCCGAAACCCGTCGGCAACCGTGACGCCCTACACAATCCTTTCACCTTTTCACTTTTTCACCTTTTCAAGCATCGCCTTCGGGCTCCACGAGTCTTGCCACTCCACCACGGGCGTGCCGTCGGCCTTAAACGTTATCGGCAGCCAGATGTAGCGGGCGTCGCTCGGGTGTTCGGGCCGCCAGATGTCGGCCATGAACATGTATTCGTCACCCAGCTGCTGTATGTACGTGCTCTGTCCGCCGAAAGTCAGGTCGGCATTCGGGCCTACGCAGGGGTTGGGCAGCTGCTCCCACGGTCCCCAGATGCTCTCGGCCTTGAACATGCGCGCCTTGTTGGGCGCCCAGCCCGTGCATCCGCTGGTTATCATCCAGTACGTGCCGTTGCGCTTCATCAGGGCCGGAGCCTCGTTTTGTCCGCCCGGGGCCACGCGCACGTAGCGGCCCGTGTGCGCCGTATAGTCGTCGGTAAGCTCGGCTATGATGAGCGTAAGGTTCTCCTCCGACGAGAACACGTGGTAAGCCTTGCCGTCGTCGTCTACGTAGACGGTCTGGTCGCGGGCCATCTGTCCGCCCTTGAAGTCGCGCCAGGTGAACATGCCCTTCTTCACGTAGTCCATCCACTCGGGCGTCCACCACTCTAATTCGGGCTTGCGGTTCATGGCGGCCGTCAGCGCGGCGGTGTCGGGATTGGCAAGATTCTCGGGCCATACGCCGGGGCACACGCGGCCCGAGCGGATGAAGCGGTAAGGCCCTTCGGCCTTGTCGGCCACTGCCACGCCGTAGCGTGCGGCGGCGTAGCCCTGCCCTTTCAGCTCGAGGTGGAACCACATGACGTACTTGCCCGTCTTCTCGCAGTACACCACCTTCGGCCTCTCCAGTATGCATCCGCGCTCTATGTCGCTGCCCTTCTCGTCGGTCACGGCCAGGGCCACGCCCCGGTAAGTCCAGTGTTCGAGGTCTTCAGACGAGTAACAGGTCACGCCTACCATTGCCGAGCTGGTAGTGTCTGACTTGTGTTCGCCGAACCAGTAAAACGTGTTTCCGCTTTTCAGCAGTCCGCCGCCGTGCGCGTTGACGTGTACGCCGCGGTCGTCGGGCCATATCTGGCCCGGCTTGATGTCGGCCATGATTGTCTGCGGCAGCGCAAGGGCGCACACAAGCAGGGCCGAAGTAATCAGTCTTTTCATTGTCATTGTTTTTTTTGGTAAACTCTCACGTAATCTATCTCATATTTCATCGGCATCATCGAGTCGTCTATATCGCCGCCGTTCATTCCGCCGATGGCCAGGTTGAGCAGTATGTACTGCGGCCGGGTGAAGGGGTTCACGCCCTGGCCCTCAGCCTTGCCGTTCACGGTCTTCTTCAGCTCGACGGTGTTAAGCAGCAGGCCGTCCACGTAGAGGCGTATGGCGCTCTCGTCCCAGTCCATGCGCCACACGTGGAACTTCGACGCCCAGTCAGCGTCGGCCTTAACGAAGTCGGCCACGGGCTTATGGCTGCTGTCCCACACGGCGTTGTACGGCCGGTCGCTGCCCCACGCGGCGTTGGCCAAGAGCGACGGCTCGCCCTCCACGGGGTAACACTCCATCACGTCTATCTCGCCGCACGAGGGCCAGTCGAGCCCCGAGCCCAGCGTCCATATGGCCGGCCAGGCACCGCCGCCCACAGGTATGCGGGCCCTCACCTCCAGGCGGCCGTAGAGAAACTCCACCTTGCGCGCCGTGTTGATCGACGCCGCCGTGTAGTCTATGTATTCGCGGCTGCGGCGCCAGTCCTTGCTGCCGGCCTCGTAGAGAGGGTTGGGCCGCCGCTCCTTGCGCGCCTCTATCACGAGCAGACCGTCCTTGCAGCGGGCGTTGGCCGGCTGGTACCACTGGTCTTCCTCGTTGCGCACGAAGCCCTGCTCATAGTTCCACACTATCTCGTTGGGCGCGCCGTCGGTGTCGAACTCGTCGCTCCACACCAGCCGCCACCCGTCGCCGCCGTCGCCGGCCAGCGCGGGGCAGGTCGCGGCAAGAAGTAAGGATAAAGCTAACTTTCTCATTTGTCTCATTAGTCTGATCGCCTGATAAGATTAAAGGGACTCCCCGGGGCTCATAAGTCCCCGGACAGTCCCCGCTCATGATTTTGTTCTCTCTATATTGTGCCTATGATTTATCTCGATTACTGCTCTGCAGGCTGGTCGGCAGTGGTCGGCCAGTACGGGTTCTGGTACAGCGGGCTCAGCTCCGGCGTAGCGTAGTCAGAGGCGGTAAGTATCATCTGGCGAATAGGCATGGGCTGCAGGTAGTGGGCCATGTGCCAAGTCAGACCGCCGAGGAAGTCGTTCTGCACGGTGTTATACTCGTGCGGACGCAGATACTCGCTCAGGTCGGGCGAAGAGATGTTGGCTGAGGTAGAGCCGTCGTTAACGATCGAGAACGTGCTCAGGTCGGTAGGATCGGTGCAATACCACCTGTACATCGGGTTGTCGTTGCCGTTGGCATAGAGGTGTATGCCTTCGATGTGTACGGGGTTAGCGATGAGCTGGTCGAGAGCGCGCCAACGCTGCAGGTCCATCCAGCGCAGGCCTTCGGCGATAAGCTCGCAGCGGCGCTCGCGGCGGATGTTGTAGAGCGTCTTGTCGCTGAGCAGCTGGCCGCCGCTGTAAGCGCCCCAGTCGCACTTGCCTTCCTGTGCCATGTCGGTGTGGTCGATGGTAACCTGCGGGTTGACTGCGTCGCCCGTGAATCCGGCTGCAGTGCGCACTGCGCGCCAGTAGGGCAGGATGTTGTCGATGCTTCCGCTGAGCAGGTATTCGGCCTCCATGTAATTGAGCAGAGCCTCGGTAGCGCGGAACACTTCGCAGGCGTTGGTCGATGCACCGTTGTCGGTCAGGGCGCCGTCGAAGGTGCCGCCCTTACGGATTGCGTAACCCGTAGGATAACCGTTCTCAGCGTCGCCGCGGCGGTCGATGGTGGGTACCGGCTCTATCTTTACGCCATGGTCGCCTATGTTGGCGTCGTCGTCATTGATGAAGAGGTTAACCTGTCCCGGCTCTTTCAGGAATACTGTGAGGCGCGGGTCGCGGTCCTTGCGTACAAGTGCCAAAGAAGTGTCGTTGTACTCGTATTGAGAGTCGTAAATCGGGCGGCCGTCTTTCATCAGGTAGTTCTCTACGAAGCCGCGGGTAAGGCCGATGCCGTAGTTACTCTTATTTACGACCACCTCTACGTCGTTCAACTGGCCGAGAGAGCGGCTGTACTGGCGCCACAAGAGCACCTCGCTTACGCCTGACATGTCTTCGGTACCCCAAATGCCGAGGTAGGGGTTAGACGGGTCGGTAGCCGACTGCGGCACCACGCCCGTGTTGATGCGGAGGCTTCCCATGTACTTGTCGGCGATTTCCTTAGAAGCGTCGGCAGCCACCTGGAGGAAGTAGTCAGACTCTGCCTCTACCGAACCCGTAGGATACTGGTAGCCGGCGTTGTAGTCTTTCTCTGCGCCCGGCCATCCCGGTCCGTTGGGAACGAACGGGGTGCCTGCGAAATACTTCAGGAACGTGCCCTCGTACAAGGCCACGCGCGACTTGAACAGCTTAACGGCGTCAGGCCCAATGCGAGTGGTGGCGTAAGTGCCCTGCGGCTGCATGAGGGTGATGGCCGAGTCGAGCGAGTTGATGATGAAGCGTGCCACCTCGTTGCGCGGCTTGCGCACACTCAGGGCGATAAGCTCCTGCTCGTCGTTGTTCAAAGCCCAAGAGTAGATGGGCAGGTCGCCCCACTTCTGCAACATGTCGAAGTAGCAGTAAGAGCGCAGGAAGTAAAGCTCGCCGATATACTGGTTGATGGCTGCCTGGCTGCCCGATATTGAGCCGGCGTTGTTCTTGTCCACGATGGTGCGCAGCTGGTAGTTGATGTTACGGATGTTGTTCCAATTCCAGTTGCCGTTGGTAAGAGAGGTCTGCCAGAGGCCGGTGCCGTACTTGTTGTCCGGGTTCCAGTCAGCCTGGTTGTCGGTTTCGTTGTCGTTGCCGTAAACGCCGTAGCTCCAGTTGCCGTGGGTTACCATTACGGTGTAAAACCAGTCGACGGCGGCCTGTACCTGGGTAGCGTCGGTAAAGTAGCTTTCCGGCGTGAGGTACGACGGCGGTTCTTGCTCGAGCCAGTCGGTACATGAGGCCATGCCCGCAGTAAGGGCAAGAGCTGCTATTAATGATTTATATAGTTTCATAATTGTATTTATTTATTTTTTGTTGTAGTAAAGGAGCAGAGGAGCAAAGGAGTAAAGTATGCATGCCTTGTAACTCGCCTTCTCACCCACCCACTTTCTCACCTTTTCACTTTTTTACCTTTTTACTTTTACGTTACAGAGTGATGCTCAGACCGAACGACGTGGTGCGTGACAGAGGATAACCGTTGTTGTTCTGAACGCCGAGAAGCTCGGGGTCGAACTGCTCGGGCAGGCTCGTTATCGTAAAGAGGTTGTCTACCGAGAAGTAAACGCGTATGTTCTGTATGCCCCACTTCGATGTGATGTTCTGCGGTATGGTGTAACCTATCTGGAGGTTCTTGCAGCGCAGGTATGCGGCGTTGAGCAGGTAGCGGCTCTGTGCCTGGAGGTTCTTGCCGCCGCCGTTTACGCGCGGCAGGTAAGCGTTGAGGTTCTCAGAGGTGTATCCGTTGGCAACCGACCAAGAGTCTTCGTTGCGGAAGTAGTCTTCAACGCCTTCGATACCTGAAGACCACCACTGTCCGTTACTTGCGAAACCGAACATGAAGGGGTTGTCGTGCAATGAATAGTCGCGCTTGCCCACGCCCTGGAAGAACATGCGGAAGTCGAAGCCCTTCCAGCTGGCATCGAGGTTGAGTCCGTAGAAGTAGCGCGGCGTAGAGTTACCTATCAGCTTGAGGTCGCCGTGGTCAGCCTCGGTGTAAGATCCGCTGGTGATGCGGCCGTCGCCGTTGAGGTCTTTATACATAATGTCGCCTGCCGCCCACTGGCTGCCCAGTGCGCTTTGGTCGGTAGTGGCGATGTGTGCGTTCATCTCCTCGTCGGTCTTGGCGATGCCAATGGTCTCGTAACCCCAAATTTCGTTGATGTAGCGTCCTTCGATGTAAGTGCCCAGGTCGCCGGTCGGGTTGTTCGGGTAGCGGGTGATTTTGGTGCGCGAGTCAGACACGTTGAAGGCTACGCCGTAGCTGAAGCCGTTGCGCAGGCGGTCGCGCCATGCTACCTGGAGTTCCCAGCCCGAGGTGCGGAGGTCGGTGTTGTTGGTCACGGGCACGCCGGTACCGAGGATGGCGGGCAGCTCGGGAGCGTTACCTACCATGTCTTTGGTGTTACGGATGAACCAGTCGGCAGATGCGGTCAGTCGGTTGTTGAAGGCTGCCACGTCGATACCTATGTCATAGCTCTCGATGGTCTCCCAAGTAAGCAATGCCGAGATAAGGCCCGGAGTGGTCACGGTGTTGGTCAGCGCGCCGTTCTGCAGCCAAGCTCCTGAAGAGGGGCTGTAGGTGATGGTAAGGTAAGTGGGGTACCAGTTGTCGAGGTTGGTGTTACCGAGGTTACCGTAAGATGCGCGCAGCTTGAGCATGTTAACCTTGTTGCGGAACGGCTCCCAGAAGTTTTCGTTGGCGATGTTCCAGCCCACCGAGCCTGAGGGGAACGTCTTCCACATCTTGTCGCGGCGGAAGCGTGACGTACCGTCGTGGCGGATGTTGAACTCGAAGAGGTAACGGTCGGCGAAGTTGTAGTTCAAGCGGCCGAAGAAGCCTGCCGTCTGCCACTGGTTGCGGGCACCGTTAGTGCTCGGAACGATGGGGTCGCCGTTGCCGCCGAGACCGGTGGTAAGGTCTACCTCGGGCTTCTCGTTGAGAAGGATGCCGTTACGCTGCAGACCGAACACGAGCTGCTTCATCTGCTCTGCCTGGAAACCGGCCATTACGTGGAAGTTGTGCTTCTCGGCTATCGAGAAGTCATACTCGGTGTATGCCTGGAAGTTGAGGTAGTTCTCTTTCTTGAGGTCCTCGTGCACGTTGCTGGTACCGTCGCTGTAGAGCACGGGGTTGCCGTTTACGTCGTGGTTGTAGTCGGCGTAGCTGTCCCAGTGGCGCGTGCTGACGTCGGTGCGGTAGTTGAAGTCAACGTGGGTGATCCAGTTCTTGATAGGCTCGATTACGAAGCCGAGCTGGTGGTTCAATATGTCGCGCTGGGTGGTGTCCTTACCGCCTTCGGCCAAGTGGACGTAGGGCGACGGGTTAGAGTACCAGTATCCGTTGCGGTCAACGGTAGGCAGCGTAGGCCAGCCCTGGCGTGCGAGGTCCTGATAGAAGTTGTTGGCGAGGGCTGCCGGGCGGCGGTAGTCGGTGCGGGTGAAGCGCATAGAGTAGTTCACGTCGAGCCACTTGGTGATCTCGGCGTTTACCTTAGCCGTACCTGCGTAGCGGTTGTAGCTATCCTCGTTGATCTTCATGAATCCGTTGTTGTCGAGGTAGTTGAGCGAGAGGTAGAAGTTCACCTTGTCGGTACCTCCGCTTACGCTGGCGTTGTGCTCCTGCGCGAAGGCCGTGCCCTTGTAGATCACGTCGTAGATGTCCTCGTCGTTGATACCGTTGGCGTAGGGTTCGTCCCAGGTAGAGCCGTTGCTTGAGCCGATTGAGTACATAATCTCTCCGTCGGCGGTGATGCGGCTGCCCGGTCCGTAGGGAGTGGCTTCGTGATACTTAAGGATGTTGTCGAACACTTGCTGCGACCATGCCGAGCCTGACGTTCCGTCCATCATCCACATGGCGAAGTCGCGCGAGTTCATCATGTGCTTGTCGCGGATGAGGTTGGAGAAGCGGAAGCTGTTGTTGTAGTTGATCGACACTTTGCCTTCCTTACCCTTCTTGGTGGTTACGAGGATGACGCCGAACGGTGCGCGCGCTCCGTAGATTGAAGATGCGGCAGCGTCCTTGAGCACTGAGATGCTCTCGATGTCTTGCGGGTTGATGGTGTTGAGGTCGCCCTCCGATCCGTCGATAAGGATGAGAGGCGAGCCGCTCGAACCCTGGCCGATGGTGGCGGTACCGCGGACGTTGATGCTCATGTTGTTTTCGAGCGAACCACCGGTAGAGGTGATCTGCAAGCCGGGCACTGCACCCTGCAAGGCCTCCGTAGCGGTACGCACGGGGCGGCCCTCGAACTGCTCGCTGTCAACAACCGACACGGCGCCGGTCAAGTTGGCCTTCTTCTGCACGCCGAAGCCGACTACTACGACTTCGCTCAGGGCCTGAGAGTCTTCGCCCATCGACACAGTGAGGGGCTTGCCTGCGGTGAAGCTGGTCTTGACGGTCTTGTAGCCGATGTAGGTAATGGTCACCGTACCGCTCTTTACTCCGGCAATGGTGAAGTTACCGTCGAGGTCGGTCACGGCACCCTTGTCAGCGCCGTCTACTTTCACTGTGGCACCTATGACCGGCTCGCCCGTAGCGGCGTCGACCACCTTGCCCTTTAACACATCTGCCTGCGTCACGGCTTGTATGCCGTTGACACCTGCCCACGACTCGGGCGGACAGAATGTAAGGAGCGCCGGAGCCATGCCAAGCAGGGCGACGCGCCTTAACGTTGACGTAAATTGATGATTTTTGTCCATGTACTTATATGTTTAAGTTAGTTGAATGCTACACTCCGTTCCCTTTTAAGAAAAAGAGCTAACGCCGCCAAATGGACGCGGCGGCAGTATGGAGGTGAAGTTTTTCATGCTTACATTGTGTATTACGTCTGCAAAGATAATATAAATTTTATCAAATCATATAGTTTTTATCGTATATTTTCAGGTTATAATGTTAAAAATGCCGTTTTTCATGAATTTTTAATCGTTTATCGGTGCAATATAAGCTAAATTATGCTTATTTTTTTAGTGAATTAAGTGTAATTGCACATTCATTTAAAGAAGTTAAAGAAGTTAGAGAAGTTAGAGAAGTTAGAGAAGTTAGGGAAGTTAAAAAAGTTAAAGCCGAACGCCCTGTCTGAAATCCACAAGGCATTCGGCTTTAACTAGCTAAAAGGAGCGTTAGCGAAGTGATAACTTCCCTAACTTCTTATTTCACAGGCCTGATGACGAAGGTGAACGTCTTGTCGCCGTAGGCCACGCGGTACTTGGGCAGGGCGATGCCGTTCATGCTCCAGCTGTCTACGCCGCCCACTCCGGCATGCTCCATGTCGAGCGTGAGGTTGGTGTAGCGCGACTTGGGCACTTGCGGGCTGTGGCGCTGCTCCTTGTCGTCGCCGTCGTCAAGGGCGGCGATGTCGTAGTGCAGGGCGGAAGCGGCGAACATGCCAGCGTGGCTAACCTCGATGCCGAAGCCTGAGGCGTCGGTCTGGCGCCACCAGCGTATGTCGCTCTTGGTGCCGGTCTCCTGCGGACGGATGTAGGCGTGGAACTGCTCGTCGGCGGTCTGCTCGTAGAGTCCTACGTTCTGCGAGAACTTGCGGTCCTGGTAGTTCTCCACCGGTCCGCGGCCGTAGAAGGTGCTGCGGTCAAGGTCGTAAGGCATCTGCACTAATACGCCGTAGCGCATCAGGTTGGGCACTTCGGCGCCGTCTTCGGCGTCCATCTTCTCGGTCACCTTCATGCTGCCGTCGGCAGATATGGCGTAGGTCATGGTGAGACGGGCCTTCACTGCGGGCATGTCGTATTCGGCTACGACCACTGCGGGATAGTCCTTATACTCGTCGCCGGCCTTCTTGCCCTTTACGGCGGTGAGCGAGAGGAGCTTCATTTCCGGATTGTTCCATACCTTATATTTACGGTTTATGCCGGCTCCCATGTCGTTGTCGGTCACCGCGCGCCAGAAGTTGGGCTTCAGCGTGCCTCCCTCGCCCAGCAGGTCGCGGCCGCCGTAAGTGTAGCGTGTGATGAAGCCGTCGTTGCGGCTGAACTCGATGCTGAAGCCGTCGTTGGCCACTACTATCGTCGGGTTGCCCTTCTTGTCGGTTATCTTGGTCTTCGGCTCGTCTACGGCCACGTAGGGCGCAGCCTTGTATTCGGTTATCGGCATCTGCTGGTAGGCTATCTTATGGCCGGCCTTAAGCAGGGGCTCGTCGGCCTTGAGGCTGTACTCCACGTTGAGCATCACTTCGCCGTCCGTAGGCAGCTTGTAGGGCAGGGTAAGCTCTACGGTCTGCTTGGGGCCTACGTTGAGGTTGTCTACGGTGCCGCTCTCAACGGCCTTGCCGTCTTGCATGACGGTCCACTTGAGGCGGTAGTTAGAGAGGTCGCGGAACGAGTACTCGTTGTACACCTTTATCTTGCCGGCCTTGAGGTCTACGGGCTGTGTCCAGATGTCCTGGTAGTAGTAGGCCACCTCGTAGGCGTGGGGGTGATACTCGCGGTCGGGGTTGATTATGCCGTTGCAGTTGAAGTTGTTGTCGCTCGGGTCATAGTCGTTCCAGTCGCCGCCGTACTTATATATCTTTACGCCGTCTTTGTCGGTGCCGTGGAGTGCCTGGTCAACGAAGTCCCAGATGAATCCGCCCTGGAACACGGGATACTTGCGCACCAAGTCCCAGTACTCCTTGAAGCCTCCGCCCGAGTTGCCCATCATGTGCGAGTACTCGCACTGTATGAGGGGCTTGTTGAAGCGGGGATTCTTGGCGTAGCGCTCGCAGCCTTCCTGGTTCATGTACATGGGGCAGTATATGTCGGTGGCGTCGCCTCCGTGGGCCTGCTCGTACTGCACGGGTCGGCTCAGGTCTTGCGTCTTTATCCACTTGTAGGCTGCCACGAAGTTGTCGCCGTGCACGGTCTCGTTGCCGAGCGACCAGAAGATGATGCTCGGGTGGTTGAAGTATATCTCCACGTTGCGCTGGTTGCGCTCCATTATCTGCTTGGCGAACATGGGCTTCTTGGCCGGGGCGTCGTCGCCGTAGCCGAAGCCGTGGCCCTCGATGTTGGCCTCGGCGCATACATATATGCCGTACTGGTCGCAAAGATCGTACCACATCGGGTCGTCAGGGTAGTGGCATGTGCGCACGGCGTTGATGTTGAGCTGCTTCATCACGGTGATGTCTTGCATCATGCGCTCGCGCGTCATCACGTAGCCCAGGTCGGGGTCCATCTCGTGGCGGTTGGCACCTTTTATATATATGTGCTTACCGTTTACGAGCACCTGCGCGTCCTTAATCTCCACCTTGCGGAAGCCCACGCGCACGGGTATCACCTCCTTCACGGCTCCGTCGGCTGCGGTCACCGTGGCGGTCAGGGTGTAGAGATAGGGGGTCTCGGCCGTCCACTTCTGCGGGTTCTTCACCTCCATGGTCACCTTGCCCGTTCCGGCCGCGGCCTCGGTCTCGGCAGTCTTGTTGCCGCGGGCGTCGGTGAGCACGTAGGTCACCTTAGCGCCCTTGCCCTTGAGCGTGCCGTCTATGCTGAGCGTGCCGTCGGTGTAGTTGTTCACGAGGTCGGGCGTCACGCGCACGTCGGCGAGCTGCACCTGCTTGTCACGGCTGTAGAGGTAGCAGTCGCGGGCCACGCCGCTCAGGCGGTAGAAGTCTTGGTCCTCGAGATACGAACCGTCGCACCAGCGGAACACCTGGAAGGCTATCAGGTTGTCGCCGGGCTTGAGATAGTCGGTGATGTCGAACTCGGCAGCCACCTTGCTGTCCTCCGAGTAGCCTACGAAGCGGCCGTTGACCCAGAGGTACATGTTAGAGGTGACCGAGCCGAAGTGGGCTATCACCTGGCGGCCCTGCCACGATGCAGGCACGTTGATCACGCGGCGGTAGGAGCCTACGTGGTTGTCCTTAACGGGCACTTGGGGCGGATTGTTCTCGAAGTGTCCGCGCCAGGCGAAGCCGTTGTTCACGTACTCGGGGTCGCCGTATCCGTTCATCTCCCAGATGGCGGGCACGGCCAGCTCCTTCCACGCGGAGTCGTCGTAGCCGGTCTTGAAGAAGTCGGTGGGCCGCTGGTCGGCATGCTCCACCCAGTTGAACTTCCACTGCCCGTTGAGCGACAGGTAGTAGGCAGACTGCTTCATGTCGCCCCGGCGCGCGGCCTCGGCGCTCTCGTAGGCGAAGTAGGATGTGTGGCACTGGAAGCGGTTGATCTGGTTCACGCCGAGGTCGTGCCACTCGGTGAACGTCGGCTCCACGCCTTTAGCCGCGTCATTGGCCGCTGTGGCCGCAGCCCACGGCGCGGCGGCGAGCGACGCTACGGCAAAAGCCGAAATGAAAAACTTTCTCATACTGATTCTTATAATTAAAATTAACAAAGATTTTTCTGTATGCAAATTTACGTAATTATGTCATTAATCTATGTTTTTTTAGTAAAATTAAAGGTAAAAAAACAAAAACCCGGACGCAACGTCACGTTGGGTCCGGGCTTCCGGCCGTCCTGTTACGGACCGCCTATATACCGATGTATTTACTTTATGAGAAAAATATTGTTATCTTTCTTGCGGTCATACGGTGTACCTCGTAACCAAATAACCGCAGACCTTATAACCTTATAACCTTATTACTTCACCACCTTCACGGCCTTGCTCGTGCCGTCGGCGTACTTCTCCACCTTAATGCTTACGCCCTGTGCGGCTGCCGATACGCGGCGGCCCGAGAGGTCGTAGTATTCGGTGGCTACGGCTGCGCCCTTATCGGCAGTCTCTACGGCCGAGATGCCTGTTCCGCCGCCTACCAGCTTGAGGCTGGCGTTAGAGTAGTAGCAGTTTATGTAGAGTTGGTCTGTTCCGGTCTCGTCGGCCATGTAGAAGAGTCCTCCTACGGCGTAGTCGGCCGGCAGCTCGTAAGCGCCGGTGGCTGCGTTGTAAGTGAAGGTGGCGCTATTTGCGGTGTACATGCCGCCGTCAGCGAACTGAATGGCATATCCCACGATGTCGTCAGACACTACGAGTCCGCTGGGGAAAGCTATGCTGGCGCCTTCGGTCTTAACAAGGTTGAACATTGCGTCTTCGTAAACGGGCATGAGGCTGGTAGACACCATGTAGCCATCCTCGTCAATCCAAGCGTCTACGGTGCTCTTCTGTCCGAGATACTCGGCGTCGGTCATCTCGTCGTAAGTGTAGTCATACTTCTCGCTGGAAAGCATAGAGGTAAACTCGGCCTTGTCGGTCAACTGCAGGTTCATCATGAAAGTGTAGAGCTGCGTCTGTCCGCCTTGCTCCATGAAGGCTCCGATAAACTCGTTCTCGGGCAGGACGTAAGTCTTGGGCTCCGGGTCGAGCATTAGCGTTATCGGGTCGTTGCTCATTTGGCCCGTCGTGGCGTCTACCTTATATAAAGAGAAGTTATACGTATATCCTCCCTGACTAACAGTGCCTATCGGCTGGCCCGGCTCTATCACGATGTTGCCGGAGGCGTCGAGCGTGCCCTCAACGTAAGTCTCGCTGCCGAGCAACGAGGTAAGGAAGAAGTTGGGGATGTACACCTTGCCGCCATCGCCGAAGATAAGCGACATCTGCCTCATTCGGGGGAACAACAGCTGGCTGTTATCCTCTATGAATCCGTAGACGGCCTCGTCGTCATACACTAAATAGTCTGCGGCCGTGCCTGCCGGGGCTTTGGCTGCGGCGCGCGTGGCGGTGCGTGCCTGTGCATCTGCCGATATGCGGTCGGCCAGCTTTACGGACTTCAAGCCCTTGACGGCTCCCGAGGTGACGGGGCCCGTCACCTTGACCATTGTCTCCTGGGCATTGGCGCCCCATGAAAAAAGCACTAACGCTGCTGCAAGTAAAAATTTCTTCATAATCAATTATACTTAAAGATAAGACATTGCGGCGGGCCCGTTTCATGGTCTGCCGGTTAACGATTGCAAATATAATGACATTTTATTAAATACGTGCGCTCGGGCGGAGTTTTTTTCACATGTTTTTCACATTGCGGCTATCTCGCCCTCGCCGAGGCCGGTTATCCGGGATATAACGTCTGCCGCCATGCCCGCCGCCTTCATTCCGCGCGCTATCTTGACGCGCTCCTGCTCGCGGCCTTGCTCCATGCCTTCCTTAAAGCCGTCGCGCTTTGAGCTGCTTATCTGGGTGCGGGCGGTGCTCACCATGTCCCAGAAGCGGTCGTAACCGAGCAGCTGGACGTCGCTGAAGGCCGACTCCTCGAGCTGCTCCACGGCCTTGTTGATATCGGGATTGTCGAGCAGTTCGTCGGGCACCTTGCGCGTCTTTTCGTCTATCTCGGTGAGGAAGCGCAGCCAGAGCACCTGCATCTTCTTGTCGCCGTAGTTTTTAGGGGTAAACTTGGGCAGCTCTATGAACACGAAGCGCAGGCCCTCGATCACCTCCTTAGTCTCGGCCGACTCTACTATGCGGTAATCGTGGTAATAGCTCTCGCTGTCAGAGAAGGTGTCGTTGACCAGGTTGAGCGAGTACACGGGGTGCAGGGCGTTGAGGAAACTTATTATCAGGTCGGGATGCTCGCAAAAGACTTTATAAATAGTGAGATCGGCCTTCGGACTTAGGTATCTCATTTTTTTAATTCATAATGCTTTTTCATTATTCATTATTCATTTTTCATTTTTCATTATTCATTTTTCATTTTACCACCTTCACGGCCTTGCTCGTGCCGTCGGCATATTTCTCCACCTTTACGCTTACGCCACGTGCGGCTGTCGAGATGCGGCGGCCCGAGAGGTCGTAGTATTCGGTGGCTACGGCTGCGCCCTTGCCGGCAGTCTCCACGCCGCCGATGCCGGCCGGGCCTGAAGGCACGAGGCTGAGGTTGGCGTAAATGCTATTTGAAAAGTACACGTATTCTCTCGTCTCCTCGTCGACCGTGGCGAAAAGCCCCACCAGGCCCTGGTCTGAAGGCAAGGTGTAAGAACCGTCTGACGGATCGTAAACGAAATCTACATAATCCAACGTCTGCGTTACGTTGCCGTCGGCGCCCGAGGCCAGCTGGTTGTCGTCGGCCAGGAACATAGAATACAGCCTTTGCGAGCCGTCTTCCATCGACTCGAGCGCGAACATGGCGTCTTTATAAACCGGCAGCAGGCAGGTGGTAAGAATGGCTTTGTCGTTGCGATACACATCTATGTCGGTCTTCATGCCTACGTTGGCTTCATAGGGAGTGGTCTCGTCGTAATAATAATCGTACTTGCCGGCGTACTGATAGCGCGACAGGTCGTCGTAACTCAAATACGTGCAATACGTGTAAAGGTCGGGCTCTGATTCGCCGCCTTCAACGATGAAGGCTCCAAGATACTCGTCTTCGGGCATGAAATACGACTTCAAGTCGGCGTCGTAATAAAGCGTTACGGGCTCGTCGATCATTTCAAAAGTGTTCATGTCCACCTTGCCCTGAGGCACGGCGGCCGCCGAGCGCGTAACGGCACGCTGCCGCACAGGCTCCGCATGGTAACGGCTCTTGTTCTTGTCAAACTTCAGGCCCCTGGCCAGTCCGTCGAGCGAAGGCTTCGCAACAGGTCCGTTAATCCCCTACGCGCCTGTCGACACGGCGCACGCCGCGAAAAATACTGCAAGTAAAAATTTCTTCATAGATGCTTATTTTTTAATGTTATACGTTGCGGCGGCGCGTTGCCGCCTGTTGACGATTGCAAATATAGTAAAAATTTTTCATATTGACGCCTGTTCGGCATAAGTCTTGTCTTTTTGCTAACATCCTGATATTCACGGCAGGAACATAATCTATGGTTTGCCGCCTTTCGGCGTGCGGTTGGCAGCCTTTTGCACGGCAGTTTGCGGCCTCTTGCAATGCGGCTGGCGGCGTTCGGCAAAAGTGTTGATAAACCTGTGGAAAACCGTGTGGATAACCGTTGCATTATCCACGCACTTCGGCACGGGCACGGGCGACGGGTGGATATCCACAGGGTTGTTAAGAGAAAATAAGCAAGTTTTCAACAGTTTCATGGCAAAAAAAGATATAAACTTATTAATTTTGCAGTCAACTGCCGCATTGTTGACAAACTGCGTTAACGCCTGACAGTCAGGCAGAAGATATTAATTGCCACTGTTGACAAACCGCAGCAATGTGTTGACAACTTAACTGCAAAGAAAATCAGCAGGAAGTTATGCACAAATCAACGGCATATCATAAGACAACATCCTTTTTTTTCAAAAAGAGAAAAGAAAAATAAAATAATGAATAAGTGGGGATAAGTGAAAAAGTGAAAAGGTGAAAAGGTATTCTCCTTTACCCTTTACCCCTCTTCTCCCCTACTCCTTTATTTCTAAAAAAGATGAAAGAAATTTGGAAACAGAAGGGCTTCATCTACGAGCCCGCGCCCGAAGGCATAGACCTGAAGGCTGAGATTCGCAGGATGTGCGAAGAGAAAAACGCCGTGGTGATGGCCCACTATTATACGGACGGCGCCGTGCAAGACGCGGCCGACTTCATCGGCGATTCGCTGGCGCTGGCCCGCAAGGCGGCCGAGACCGAGGCTGACGTCATAGTGATGTGCGGCGTGCACTTCATGGCCGAGACGTGCAGCCTGCTCTGCCCCGACAAGACGGTGCTCTGCCCCGACCTCAACG